>CABUAW010000051.1 GCA_902489645.1 uncultured Lachnospiraceae bacterium
ATCATATCTTAGAGTCTCTCTAATATTTTCCAACTGACAATATGTTTACACTATCTTTCTATTTGGAAAAAGTTGACAAATGGACATCTCTATGGTATGGTCATTATACAATAAAATCGGACAGATGAAACGTGCAGGAAAAAGTGCCAGACACTTGCCGAAGGAATAACACTCTCAGGTCTCCCATCGGGAGAGGGACTGTACGTGGATGTCACTCTGGAGAAACTCAATGATGAGTGCCGAAGGTGCAACGTGCGGTCACGGAACCGTACCAATCTCTCAGGCAAAAGGACAGAGGTAAAATAATTGTTGCCAACGGAGGCGTCGTATCTGTTGGGGAACATTTTTGCTTTATCCGGGTCATGGAGAATACTCCATGGTCCGTTTTTACGTTTAGAAGGAGAGAAAAATCATGTTAGAATCACTTGAAGCAACACTGTTCCCTATTGTGGCCAACATCAATACCTACCTGTCCAATTATATCCTGGTCTTTCTGCTTATTGCGGTAGGCCTGTGGTATTCCATCAAAACCCGTTTTGTTCAGGTCCGGTGCTTTGGTGAAGGTATGAAAAAGGTTTTCGGCAATCTGTCCTTAAAAGGCGGAAAACAGGAAAGCGGTATGAGTTCTTTTCAGGCTCTGGCTACCGCCATCGCCGCCCAGGTAGGTACCGGTAACATCGTAGGCGCTTCCGGCGCCATTCTGACCGGCGGTCCCGGTGCCATCTTCTGGATGTGGATTATCGCTTTCTTTGGTATGGCGACCATCTACGCCGAAGCTACCCTTGCTTTAAAAACCCGGACGGTCGATAAAAACGGAAATATCCACGGCGGTCCCGTTTATTATATCACTACGGCCTTCAAGGGCGCCTTTGGCAAATTCCTGGCCGGTTTCTTTGCCGTTGCCATTATCCTGGCCCTGGGCTTCATGGGCTGTATGGTTCAGTCGAACTCCATTGGCTCCACCTTCCAAACCGCCTTTGGAATTCCTTCCCAGATTATCGGAATCGTACTGGTTATTATCTGTGCTGTTATCTTTTTGGGCGGCGTCCAGCGTCTGGCCGCCGTTACGGAAAAGGTGGTTCCAATTATGGCCGCTATCTTCCTGACGGGCGGACTGATTATTTTGATTGCCCGAATCCAGTATCTTCCGGTCACCTTTGGCATGATTTTCAAATACGCTTTCCAGCCCCAGGCCATCATTGGCGGCAGCTTTGGCGTGGCAATAAAAACGGCCGTCAGCCAGGGAGCCAAGCGCGGTCTGTTCTCCAACGAGGCCGGCATGGGTTCTACCCCTCACGCCCACGCCCAGGCCAACGTGACCTCCCCGCATGAGCAGGGCGTCGTCGCAATGATTGGCGTATTCATCGATACCTTCGTCGTCCTGACACTGAACGCCCTGGTCATCATTTCCACTCTGTACACCAGCGGCGGTATCCTGGCCAATGGCTATGTCGGCGAAGTGACCGAAACAATCAGCAAATCCAATCTGGCCCAGACGGCTTTCAGTTCCGTCTTCGGCGCAAGTCTCGGCGCAAAATTTGTCGCTGTTTGTTTATTCTTCTTCGCCTTCTCCACTATTTTAAGCTGGAACTTATTTGGCAAGATTAATGTTATCTACCTCTTTGGTAAAAAATCTCCGAAAATCTGTGCGACCATCTACACAGTCATTGCTTTGGTGTTTATCTTTATCGGAACTTTGGTTTCCAACGATTTAGTATGGGAATTATCCGATATGTTTAATAATCTGATGGTTATTCCTAACGCCATCGCCCTGTTCGCCCTGACCGGAATGGTCACCGGACACGTTCAGAAACATTTAAATAAATAGGAATTACAAAAAGGATATTCTTCTTTGAAACTGTAAATTCAAAAAAGAATATCCTTTTTTCTAATACCAACGTGTCATTGGCAAATCATTATTTACATCATTACTGAATAATAGTTGATGAAGGTCTATAATTCCATTATTAAAGGTGGCCGCGCAGGAACACAGATAAAGCTCCCACATACGCACAAATTTTTCATCAAACATTTTTTCGACATCGGCCCGATGTTCCTGGAAATTCCGGTTCCAGCAAAGTAAGGTACGGTTGTAATGTCTGCGCAGGCTTTCCACATCCAGCGTATAGAAACGCAAATCGCCGGCAATATGAATGATTTCACGCAGACTTGGCACCACGCCGCCCGGGAAAATATATTTTTTAACCCAGGCATCCCCCGGATGCTCCTGCAAAGCGCTGATATAGTGAAGAAGGAACAAACCGCCCGGGGCCATGACCTCTTTCACGCATCTCATGAATTCCCCATAATTCTCCCGGCCAACGTGTTCAAGCATTCCCACGCTGACCACCCGGTCAAATTTCATATTTATCTTTGGAAGGTCACGGTAATCCAATAACCGTACCTCCAGATAATCTTCCAGATGTTCCTGTGCAATACGTTCCTCAAACTTTTTGGCCTGCTCCGTACTCAAGGTTATGCCGACGCCGTGTATCTTATATTTTTTCGCGGCACGAATCAATAAAAATCCCCAGCCGCAGCCAATATCGCAGAGGGACATTCCTTCCTCTAAATTTAATTTTTCCAGAATCCGGTCCACCTTGTTGCACTGGGCCTCATAAAGACTGTCCGCTTCCGTTTTAAAATAGGCGCAGGAATAGCTCAGTGTTTCGTCCAGCCACAGCCTATAGAAGTCATTACCGATATCGTAGTGGGCGGATACCTCCTTTTTCTGATTCTTTTTTGAGTTGGATGGAAATATGATATTTTTTAATTTCTTCTTATCCGTGGAAAACTTTCCCATCTGTCCCATAAACATATTTAAGGTTTCATACAAATCCCCTTTGATTTCCAAATCACCATTCATATAAGCCTCGCCCAATGTAATGGATGTGCTGGTCATCAAATCGGTAATCTTCGGCACTTTACGAAACTCCACCGTGAATCTCGGCTCGCCGTCGCCAATCCGATGTTCCTCGCCATTCATAATGACTGCAAAGGCGCAGGCGTCAAACCGCTCCATAAATTTGATAAATTCATTTTCCAATAATCCCATGATGTTGCCTCCCAGATGAAAAAAAAGTGTGCATCTAAAAGTTTCTTAAAACTCTCATCTACACACGATAACGGGTTTATTTTGAACCAGCGTGCGGTGAGCTGTTCACGGTTCGATTTGAAAGCCCATAACCACATGCTTATCTTTACTTAACTTATTTTACCCCTTTTACCATTTTTTTCAAGTCATTTTTATTATTTCCGATTTTCCCGTATTTATTCTTCATAAACAGAACCGGCTTGCAAAACTAACACCGTTAGTATATAATGAACAGTGTTAGTTTTCAGGTGAAAGGAGTTTTTCTATGCCAAAAAGAGGTCTGAATCATGATTTAATCACGGACGCCGCCGTAAAGCTGGTTGAAGATAAAGGTTATGAAAACTTTTCTTTACGCGAATTGGCTTACCGATTGGATGTCCGCCCCGCTTCCCTTTATAATCACATCGAGGGCATCGATGAAATTAACGAAGCCGTAGCCATGTATGCTTCTGAAAAGATGCACGCCGCTCTCTCCGAAGCCATTAAGGGGAAGGATGCGGACACCGCATTCATAGACGGCGCCTATGCCTATCGCAAATTCACGGAAGAAAATCCGGAATTATACAAGGCATTAATTCATATGCCTTTTCTCAACGACGAACATATCAATAAGGCCGCTTTCTACAGTTTTGAACCGCTTCGGGAAATCGTAGAAAGCTATGGGCTGCAAAAACCTGTTTACATCCATTTTCTGCGTGCCTTCCGGTCCTTCATTCATGGCTTTGTCGAATTAACCGGAAATGGCCTGATGCATAAGGCGAAGGTCAGCCGGGAAGATACCTTTGACCTTGCTGTCCGTCAGTTTTTAGCCTATCTAAAGGAGTACGATAATCATGGATAAATATAAACCGTATATCCGAAAATATTGGTACAATTTTCTCCTCGGGCCGTTTTTCATGGTCATTGAAGCCGGAGGGGAATTTATTCTGCCCTACATTAATGCGAATATCATCAACAACGGCGCCGCTAACGGAGACATTCCTTATATTATAAGAAACGGCGTCTATATGCTGCTTATCGCCGTTATTATGTTAATTGCCGGAGTCCTCGGCGCGAACTTTGCCATACGGGGTTCCGCACGTCTGGCCGCCGGTGTACGTGAGGACACCTTCTGCCAGATTCAGAAATTTTCCTTTGCCAATATCGATGATTTCTCCACCGGCTCATTAATCACCCGTATTACCAATGACATCACCCAGATTCAGAATTTTGCACAAACGCTTCTGCGCGGTTTTTTCCGAAGCCCGGTCATGCTCATTGGTGCGCTGGTCATGTCATTTTCATTAAATCCGAAGCTGGCCTGGATTATTTTTATGGTCGTACCCGTGCTGGCCATCGCAATTGCCGTCATCATTCGAATTGCGTCGCCCCGGTACACTGCCATGCAGCAAAAAATTGACCGTCTCAACAACAACGTCGGCGAGACGGTTACGAATGAGCGGGTGATTAAATCCTTTGTCCGCGAAGCGCATGAGAAGGAGAAATTTTCTCAGATTAACAACGACCTGGTGAAAAAAAGTATTTCCGCATTAAAAATGATGGTTCTCATGCAGCCCATATCCACATTGGCCATCAATGTCACCACTCTGGCCGTCGTCTGGTTTGCGGGAAAACAGATTATGGTCGGCGATATGGCGCTTGGTACGCTGACAGCGTTTATCACCTATTTGTCTCAGATTCTCATGGCTCTGAACTTTCTTGCAAATATTGTCCTGCAGGGTACCCGTGCGGCGGCCTCTGACCGGCGTATTACCGAGGTCTTACAGGCCAGAATCGACCTTACCGACGATAACGCCGCCTTTTCCGACAAAGAAGTCGCCCGGGGCAGCATTACTTTCCAGAACGTGTCCTTCCGTTATTTTAAAAATAACCGGCAAAAGGTTTTGGACAATATCAATCTGTCCATAGACGCGGGTGAAACGGTGGGTATCATCGGTTCCACCGGAAGCGGTAAATCCACCCTTGTCTCTCTCATTCCACGGCTTTATGACGCGGACGAGGGACATATATTTATTGATAATATCGATGTGCGGGATTACTCCCTTTTTCATTTGAGGGAAAGCGTGGCCATGGTCTTACAGAACAATATTCTATTTTCCGGCACCATTTCCGAAAATCTACGCTGGGGCAATGAAACGGCCTCCCGGGAAAATATTGAAGCGGCCGCAAAGGTGGCCGCTGCGGACGAATTCATCAAAACCTTTACCAACGGCTACGAAACGGAGCTTGGCCAGGGCGGCGTAAATTTGTCCGGCGGTCAGAAACAGCGTCTGTGTATCGCCCGGGCTTTGCTTAAAAAGCCTAAAATATTAATTCTGGACGATTCCACCAGCGCAGTAGACACAGCGACGGAAAGCTCCATTCGGAAAGCCCTGCGCCAGAAAATGCCGGATATTACAAAAATTATTATCGCCCAGCGCATTACTTCCGTCGTGGATGCGGACAAAATCGTCGTTCTCGACGAGGGCCGGATTGTCGGCTGCGGCAGGCACGCGCAGCTTTTAAAGGACTGTAAGCCCTATCAGGAAATTTATTATTCTCAGAAAGACAAAGAGGAGGTGTAATTCATGGATAAAGAAAAAGCTATGCGCCTGAAAGCCAAATACGGCGGTATGTCCGCCGCTTCCGGCAGCAAGAAAGAAATCTCTCTCACTCCCAGAGGCCGCGACCAGGCCGCGCTGGCCAGCGGAGGAAAGCCAAAAGCTCTTGGAAAAACCGTCCTTCGTCTTTTCCAATATCTTTCCCGTGAACGCCTGCTGATTACAATTGCGCTGGTCTGCACGCTCATCAACACCGTTACCACCTTGGCCTCCTCGTATATGCTGCGCCCGATTATGAATGAATTTATTTATTATGACCCGGATACCAGCACCATTCCTTCCCGAATGAGCGGTCTGTTTTTGGGTCTGTGTCTGATGGCCGCCGTCTATGCCGCCGCCATCCTCACTTTATGGTTACAGCAGCGTATTATGCTGACCGTGTCCCAGCGTTCTCTTCGCCGGATGCGCCAGGAGCTCTACGACAAGCTTCAAACGCTGCCAATCCGTTATTTTGACACCAATGCCTCCGGCGATATTATGAGTCGTTTTACTAACGACATCGACGCTGTGGGCGAGATGCTCAACACCACCCTGATTCAGATTATTTCCGGTCTGATTACCGTTATCGGCACCGTCGCTTTAATGCTGTATACCAATCTGATTCTCGGGGCTATCACGATTATCATGACGCCCATCCTGACCTGGATTAGCAAAAAAATCATCGCCAGCGGCCGGAATGCTTATCGGGCCCAGCAGCGCAATCTGGGTATGCTGAACGGCTTCGCTGAGGAAACCATCTCCGGTCAGAAAGTGGTCAAGGTATTTAATCATGAAAATACAGCCCAGGAGGAATTTGCTTATCTCAATCAGGAATTATGTGAAACCCAGATTAACGCCCAGTTCCGTTCCAGCATCATGGGTCCGGTCACGCATCAGCTCTGTAATGTGTCCTATGCCCTGACGGCCTGTGTCGGCGGTATTCTGGTCGTCACGCGGGGGTTCGATATCGGCGGTCTGACGGTTTCCTTAAACTATACCCGCCAGTTTAACCGCCCAATCAACGAAATTTCGATGCAGATGAATACGGTTTTCTCCGCTCTGGCCGGTGCGGAACGGGTTTTTGATGTACTGGACGAACCGCCGGAACCGGCGGATACCGACACCGTACCCCTCACATCGCTTGAGGGTCATATCGTCCTTGACCATGTCAACTTTGGCTATGAACCGGGCGTTACAATCCTCCATGACATATCCCTTTATGCGAAACCGGGGCAGAAAATCGCGTTTGTGGGTAGTACCGGTGCCGGGAAAACAACGATTACCAATCTTCTCTCCCGTTTTTATGATGTGGAGAGCGGGTCCATCACCATTGACGGCATACCAATTGAAAAAATTGACCGCAGCTTTTTACGCAAAAATATCGCTATGGTCCTGCAGGATACCCACCTCTTCACAGGAACTGTCCGGGAAAATATTCGTTATGGCCGTCTGGACGCCACTGACGAAGAAGTGGAAGCCGCTGCCAAAGTGGCCTCGGCCCATTCCTTTATTATGCACCTGGAAAAAGGCTACGACACCGTTCTTGAACATGACGGCGCAAATCTTTCTCAGGGACAGCGCCAGCTTTTAAACATTGCCCGCGCCGCCATAAGTAAGGCGCCTATCCTGATTCTTGATGAGGCGACCAGCTCCGTCGATACCCGTACCGAGCGCCACATTGAAGAAGGTATGGACGCACTGATGAAAAACCGCACGACCTTTGTGATTGCCCACCGGCTTTCTACCGTGCGCAAATCCAATGCAATCATGGTTCTCGAAAAGGGCCGCATCATTGAACGGGGCGACCACGATGAGCTGCTGGCCGCCGGCGGACGCTACGCTGATTTATATCACGAAATTGCCCAGTTAGATTAGGAACCCAAGAAAAACGCTATGTAGAAGGTATTTCCCCATACATAGCGTTTTTTACACTTATGCCCGGATTTCTCAATCCTTTTTTCGGATAACATTTTCTATCAGCTTAACAGCGCCATCGATACCGGATTTGTCTGTGTTAATACAAAGGTCATAACTTGCCGCCGCACCCCACTCTTTATCCGAATGTTGATGATAATAAGCGGCCCGCTCTTTATCTACCTTCGCAATTTTTTTCAGACTCTCCCGTTCTGTCAAATGGTCCCTTTTCGAAACCCGGCCGGCTCGATTTTCCGTAGAGGCGGTAATAAATACATTAAAAACATTTTGTTTGTCCTTTAATACCTGGTCTGCACGCCGTCCGACAATAACACATGGCCCTTCGGCGGCAACCCGTTCAATAATTTCACTCTGGGCCTGATTTGCCAGTCCTTCAATCAACGGATGCTGATTGGACGAAAAAGCGTTATATTCATAGAGCATCCGGGATTCAATCGGTTTTTCATCCACACTCTCTAAAAATTTTCTGCTCAAACCACTGTTGTTTGCGGCCTCCTCCAAAAGCTTCGCATCATAATAAGGAATATTCAGCCGTTCTGCCAATAATTTTCCAACGGTACGGCCGCCTGCGCCATAGGAGCGTCCAATCGTGATGACCATATTTGTTTGCGAATCCCCGTTTGAATCGCTGTCAGAAATCATGTGACTGTCCCCGGCGCCGGATTCCGGCAATACGCCGCTTACCGGATTTTTTAATAATCTGTTCGTATAGATGATAACCGCAACCGAAGCAACCAGCGTCAAAATATCTGCCAAAGGCATAAAGTACAAAATCCCATCAAGTCCCCAGAATACAGGCAATACAAGCGGCAGTCCGACGCCAAAAACAATTTCACGCATCATGGACAGGGCCGTAGACTGCTTTGCCTTTCCAAGAGACTGCATGAAAATAAAGGTTCCTTTATTCACGCATGATAACGGAAGCAGGCAAAGAAAGATACGTATACACTTCACGGCAAAGTCCGTATAATAAACGCTCTCATTTTCCGCGCCGAAAATAGCGACAAACTGGTAAGGAAATGCTAAGAAAAGTAAGGAAGCGACCGCCCCGACGACAGCCTCGGCAATCAAAAGCCGTTTCATCAGTCCCAACACCCGGTCATTTCTTCTGGCTCCAATATTATATCCGACAATCGGAATACAGCCGGCCGCCAAGCCTACGGAAATCGAAATAACAATCTGGAAAAATTTCATTACAATGCCCAGAACGGCCGTAGGTATTTGTGAATACTCCGGCTGACCAAAAATCGGGTCCATCGCGCCATATTTTGTGACCATATTCAGCACAGCCGCCATCGAAAGCACAATCGAAATCTGTGAGAGAAAACTGGTAATTCCGAGCGGAAGAATCTTCTTCATCAAATCCGGCCGGATTTTAAAGCTGTCCCGGCGGATTTTTACCGACTTCATATGAAATAAATAAATCAGTGACATAATTGCAGAAACAATCTGACCGAAAATCGTCGCCACGGCCGCCCCCATCATTCCCCAGTGAAGCACATAGATACAGATTGGGTCAAAAATGATATTTAAAATGGCGCCCGCAAGCAATGTCATCATTGCAAATCCCGGACTTCCGTCGGAACGCACAATCGGATTCATCGCCTGACCAAACATATAAAACGGCACGCCCAAGGTAATCCAGAAAAAATATTCCTTTGAAAGGCGGAATGTCTCTTCATTTACCCGCGCGCCAAACATGGTAAGAATCTGATTCTGAAACACGAGATAAATGGCCATCAAAATAATTCCCACGGCAATTACCGATAAAACCGAATTTCCAATTCCCCGGTGCGCATTATCCTTTTCCTTTGCGCCAAGACTAATGCTTACAAAGGTACAGCATCCGTCGCCAATCATCATCGCAATGGCCAGCGCCACAACCGTCAGCGGAAAAACAACCGTATTCGCAGCATTTCCATAGGAGCCGAGATAACTGGCATTTGCAATAAAAATCTGGTCAACAATATTATAAAGAGCCGCCACCAACAATGAAATAACACACGGAATTGCATATTTTCGCATCAGTTTTCCCAGACCTTCTTTTTCAAGGAAGTCATTATTTTGCTTTTCATTCATATCCAAAACCTCCATAAATGATAATAAAAAAGACACATGCAGATAACATGTGTCTGAATATGACTATACATAGCTGCATCCCATACTGTGTCGTATCAGCATTATGCGACGCACTGCCTGTATCGTGTCAAATGTTTTATTTTTCATATTTATATGATAAATTTTAACATATAAAAAAATAAAAAGTCAAGTTCTTTGTTTTATCAACCGTTCATAAATCATATAGGAAATAACCACATTGATGGCGTCTGCAATGAACTGTGTCCACACAATGCCGCTCATTCCAAACAAATAATTCATCAAAAACAAAATCGGAATATTCAGAAAAATCTGACGAATAACCGCTAACTGGAAAGAAACCTTCCCCCTGTCAATCGACTGCATAAAATGCACCATATGGAAGCTTAAAAACATAAATGGGGTTGCAAAGCAGCGCGACTGCAAAAATTCGGTTCCAAATCTTACCGTATCCCCATCGGAAATAAACGCATTTATAATGCCCGATGCAAAAACGCGATAAAAAATCACGCAGAGAATAGAAACAACGATTCCCGCAAACCTCGCCGCACTAAAAAAATCCTTCATTCTTTTATAGTTTTTTGATGCATAATTATATGCGACTAAAGGCATCATTCCGAGACAAATACCAATTCCTATATTTAAAGGCAGGCGTTCCACTTTGAGTACAATGCCGATTGCTGCCAGTTCAATATCCCCATGCCCGGCCGCAAGTTTATTAATCACAATATTGGTCAGGTCAAAAAGAAGTAAACTCATTGCGGCCGGAATACCTACGGAAAACAGAGAATTTAAAGATTCCCGCCGTATTTTTTCAATGCCGCGCGGCAGAGAAAGAACCGTTGTTCTCTCCAATCGACGATATACAAGAATAAAATATATCCATGTAATAATATTTGAAAGCATGGTGGCAACCGCCGCACCCGCCACCTGGTAACCGTCAGGAAAAATCACGAACATAAAAATCGGGTCAAGAATCACATTTAATATGCCGCCCATCCCCAAGCCAAATCCGGCCTCTTTGGAATAGCCAATATTGCGCACCATAGCGCTCATTGTGTTGGCGAGAACGGTCGGCAAACCGCCAATGACAACGACGAAGATTAAATACTGCCTCGCAAACCCAATCGTGTTATCGCTTGCTCCGAGTACACGCAGCAGCGGATTCATAAAGACGAAACATAAAACAGAAAAAAGCAGCGAAGCGGCCGCCGCCAATACAAGGCTCAATGAAGCAACCTTCCGAGCTTCTTCCTCGTCTTTGCTTCCGAGTAATCGGACAACCAGGCTCCCGCCGCCGACTCCAAACAAATTGGCTATTGCCGCTGTCATCAGAAAAATCGTCAATACCAGTGAAGAAGCCGCAACCATATACGGATTACCTGTCTGTCCAATAAACCAGGTATCCGCAATATTATAGATAAGCGTAATCAACTGACTGATAATCGTCGGGACTGCCATTTTTGCCAATGCCGAAGCCACTGGTTTTGTCTCAAAAATTTCTTTTGTTCCTGCGTTCTGATTCATACTTTGCACCCTATCCCCTATCAGGTATTCCTTTCCTTTTCCTGCCGCATCTTATACGCATATATCCAGTGTAGCATACGGAAAGATTTTTTCCAATATCATTCGAACTTTCGGTCATACAACAAGGCCGCAATGAGTACAACGAAACAGGAACCGGCATTATGCACCAGGGCTCCGGTGGTCGGTGTCAGCACGCCCAAAACAGAAAAGATAATTGCCATAAAATTAATGCCCATCGATAAGGTAATACTGAACTTAATCGTCCTTACCGCTGCGTTGGCTAAACGTTTCAAATAGAGCAGCTTTGAAACATCATCATTCATCAACGCAATATCCGCCGCTTCCACGGCGATATCACTGCCCATACCTCCCATGGCCACACCTACGCTGGCCGCTTTGAGCGCCGGAGCATCATTAACGCCATCGCCCACCATGCAGACTGTCCGTGCGGCCGCCTCTGATTTTTCAATATACGCCACCTTCGCCTCCGGCAAAAGTTCCGCATAAACTTCTGAAATACCGGCCTGTTCGGCAAAGTAAGCCGCAGTCCGTTTATTATCGCCGGTAAGTAATACCGTGTGACTATTCATCGACGTTAATTTGGATATCACTTCTTTTGCCCCCGGGCGCAGCACATCCGACAATGCGATAACACCGAGGCAGCCCTTCGCATCGGCTGTAAGAATCAAGGCTTTACCCTCCCCACGCAAACGCTCCAGCACAGGTCGAACCTTCGCATCAATGGAGATTCCATTTTCCGTCAGATATTTTTCATTTCCGCAAAATAGCCTTTGATTTGAAATTTCAGCATAAATCCCCTTTCCGGCAGACATTTTAAAAACAGAGGATTCTGTCATCGGAACATTTAATTCTCTGGCCCGGGCCACAATCGCTTTTCCCAACGGATGCTCACTCTTCGCCTCGGCAGACGCCGTCAGAGAAAAAAGCGCCTCTTCTGTCAATGCCTTATCAAATGAATATATATCACTGACCATAAGCTGTCCACAGGTCAGACTTCCGGTCTTATCAAAAACGACGGTGTCAACTTTTCCCATTTTTTCAAGAGCTTCGCCGGATTTAATGATGACCCCATGCTTCGTTGCCTGCCCAATGGCTGCCATAATGGCCGTTGGTGTGGCAAGAACCAGGGCACACGGACAAAATACGACCAGAACCGTTACCGCACGAACCAAATCTTTTGTGGCAATGCCGGTCCCAACCGCAATCAGCAGGGCTACAGGAACCAGCCAACTGGCGCATTTATCCGCAATCCGCTGCATCGGAGCCTGCTTATTTTCAGCATCCTGCACCATCCGAATTAATTTTTGAAGCGAGCTGTCCCCGCCAACCCTTGTCGCAGTCATATCAATAACTCCAAAGCGGTTCATCGTTCCGCAAAATACTTCCTCTCCCACGCCTTTATCCACGGGTAGCGATTCTCCCGTCATGATTGACTGGTCAACCGATGTTTCTCCATTCACAATACGCCCGTCTACAGGAATTATTTCTCCGGGAAGAACCCGCAAAATATCACCGCATTGAATATGCGCCGCAAGAACGATTTCCTCCCTGCCATTTTTCAGCCGACGCCCCTGTACCGGCGTAAGACGAAGCAGCTTTTTCAGCCCTTTTTTCGCCCTCTCGGTCGTTTTATCCTCTAAAATAGCGCCGATGGCCATAATAAATGCCACTTCACCCGCCGCAAATACATCTCCGATTGCAATTGCCGCAAACATGGCAATTGTAATTAAAAGGGCGGAAGAAATCTTACGGATACCCGGATTATAGACAATCCGCCAGAGCGCCAGATATACAAGCGGAATACCGCTGATAATAACCGTTGCCCATGCCGGATTAACTAAAAAATTCATCTCTGCTCTTGACATCGCAAAACTAAAAATCAGAAATATACCACCAACCACCGTCATCGGTATCCCCGACAACACATCATTAATTCTCTTTACCATGGAACATCCTCCCACACTCCAACCACCGGATATTTACGGCCCATAACGAATATCTTGACAGGCGCGAAAATATACCGTACAATGAATTTGATAACGAACATTTTGTTCTCTTTTATTGTAGATTGGAAAATATTAAATTACAATGGATAGTTTTAGCGCTCTGTTTCTTATGGAACAAATCGCTGAATTTGTGCGGAAGGAAATTTTGATGGACCGAAGGCAACAAAAAACAAGAGCCGCCATTTTTTCATCATTCAGCACGCTCTTGTCAGAAAAAAGTTATAGCAAAATTACAGTACAGGAAATTATCGACCGGGCGAATGTGGGACGCACCACCTTCTACGCCCATTTTGAGACAAAGGATGATTTGCTGAAAGAGCTGTGCCAGGAGCTTTTCAGCCATATCATTGACAGCGCCATGGATTGTACCCATACCCATGGACTATACTCGGACAAAAATGCGCCGGAATCCGTCTTTTGCCATCTGCTGCAGCATTTACAGGAAAATGATAATAACATTCTCGGCCTGCTTTCCTGTGAAAGCAGTGAAATTTTCCTGCGGTATTTTAAAGACAATCTGGATGACTTAATACGGAGCCAGTTTGTCAACCAAAACCGAAACACTAACACAAATATACCGGCGGATTTTTTAATCAATCATATCTCCGGCAGCTTTGTGGAAATGGTACTCTGGTGGCTGAAAGGGTCTATGAAACAAACCCCTGAAAAACTGGATGCGTATTTTCGTGCCGTCATCGAACCAATCCTGTGATACATTCAGAAAATCCCTCTTCTTATTTTATGTATCGATTCGCTCTAACGGATGCAGATTTTTATTCCGGTATACCAGGTCTTCCCGGACAGAAAAGCCTGTTTTTTCCCAAAACGCATTTCCCGTCTCATTCCGTTTAAAAGCAACCAGGGCAACTTTTTGAATTCCCTCTCTGTCCAAAGCATCCATTGCACGTAATACTAATTGGCTGGCTAAGCCCCTGCGTCTGTATTCCAGATGTACGGCCGTATGATGGATAAAGCCCCGTCTTCCATCATGTCCCGACATAATCACTCCGACAATTTTTTTCCCATCCTCCGCAACAAAACATGACGTTGGATTTCTCTTTAAATATCTTTCGATGCCCTCCCTGCTGTCATCTGTTAAATTTAACCCCATTCCCGGAGTATGTATCCATAAATCATAAACCTTTTCATAATCATCGATAGTCATTATACGTATATTTTCCATTTTGCCTCCTATATTTGGTATCATCAGATGTTCACTTTTTAAAGAATATCACAAATATAGAAATATAGCTATGGTTTCCATATAAAAAAGCACCCCCGCCGGAAAACTCAATGTCGCCAAACATGGATTTCCGCGAAGGTACTCTTACTCAGAATCAGGATTTCTTTCTCAGTTTATAAACAGCCAATGTAACGATTACCAACGCTGAAACAGCAGACAAAACAAACCACTCGAAAAGATTCATGCTGTCTCCGGTTTTCGGAGATTTGCTTCCCGTATTTGTATTTGTTTCGGTCTTTGTATTCGTTTCAGTCTTTGTATTTGCTTCGGTCTCTGTGTTCGCTCCATCCTTTTCATCCTCTTTCGGATTGGTTTCAGGAGCTTCTTTTTCCTTAATTGTAAACTTGGTCGAAGCATCGCCGTTCTGAGAACGAATTGTCAATGTATGCGTTCCCACTTCCAGTGTTTCAAGATAAGCGGCCTTCAAAGTAACCACGGTGCTTCCTTCACTCACTGAGTAATTGGCGCCGTCGACAACGGTTCCATCCACCAGCACACTGATAAAGTCCGCAAACGCCGCATCGGATTTGAAAATCAGAACAGCCTGAGTTCCTTTTTTCCAGGAACCATTCATGCCCTCAATTATCTGCGGAGGCGCAACTCCGATGGCCGGAGTTATAACATAATCACATACCGTACATATCTGCGCTGTTGTCGCCGTCGCTTCGGCTCCCGGAATATGGGAAGCCTCATCCTTCTTTTCACCGCAAACCAAACACTCATGCCAATGACCTTCGGCATCCTCAGACCATTCTGTTTTCCATGTATGACCCAGCGCCGAAATGACAACGCTATTATGGTCTTTGATAACCTCCGTACCTGCTTTATCACTAAACCACTCGCCGCAGCTATCGCATACATAATAAGCTCTATGACCGTCCTCCGTGCATGTCGCAGCCTTTGCGGCTACTTCCCTGAGTTCTGCATCATGAACGTGTTCCGGTTCCGGTATTGTTACAATAACCGTGCAGGAGGCGCTAAAGCCGCCGTCCTCTGTCGTTACGGTAATTATCGCCGTTCCGGCCGCCACTGCCGTCACTTTACCGTTTTCATCAACTACGGCTACGGATTCATCGTCCGAATTCCATAGAACATTTTTATTTGCCGCATCCTCCGGAAGAACTGTTACAGTCAGATTTTCGCTGCTGCCTTCTCCCGTCAATTCAATGCTTTCTTTGTTCAATGAAACGGATATTACAGGAATCTTAACCGGTTCCTCTCCGGGTGCATTATTCTCAACAAGATATTGGGTTAAATCCGGAATTTCTGTAATGGAACCCCAATATGTACCCGTATCCACATTGTCACTCTCACTGGCAATATTCCTTCCATCAATCACATTACGGTTTGTATTTCCGGAAAGCAGAACGCCTTCAGCCATAGCCTGTCCGGCGCCGGTTCCCTCTTTCGGCTGGTAAGAATTACCGCCCTCCAGATAAGCATATGCAGTGGAAATCGTTCCATTTCCTGAAACCGCATTTCCGCCATCGTCATAAGTTCCTTTACCGCCTACGGCAATCAGCTTTCCTGCGCCTGTAATGGCTGCGTTATCAAGAATAATCGCCGTTCCTCCTACGGAAGTCGTTGCGTCATAACCGCCGCCGTATACGGCCAGAACAGAACCTTCCGTAATATTTAAAGTCCCGTTTTTCACCATAAGGCCGGTCTGCCCTGCATAGCTCTTTCCTGTGGATGCATCTGTTCCCGTCGCTGCTTCATCACCCCGGATGAATACCTGACCGTTAATGTTCACATTACCTTCAATCACTACGACAGGATTTGTATTTTTACGTGCTTCATTACCATTCGGAATAAAGTTCGTATTGGAATAAATTTTGGAATTTTCCAGAGTTGCTCCATCCTGTAAAATCAGTTGTCCGTTAATCGAAGCGCCGTTCAAAAATTCACCGGAATCACCATAGCCGTCATAATTCATGGAGAATGTTCCTCCGCCGGCCACATCGACAATTCCCTGAACCGTTGAATCTCTGAGAACAAGCGTACCGCCCTCTTCTACGACAATGCGGACGCTGCTCAAAATATCCATATTGACAAAGGTCAGATTACAACCGTCCGGAATAACAAGCGTCTGAGTCGTATCACTGCCTTCCGAAACAGCATATCCCAGTTCACCATAGGTTCCGCTGGTATGGGAGCCATACCACGCTTTGATATCCGCCGGGACAGTGACGACATTGTCCTCCGTATCAAAGTTTTTCATAGCCCATGGTTCCATATCATACATATACTTTCCATCGCTTGTCTGAGTACAATTTTCCAGGGTAAGCTGCTCCTCCAGATATTCCTGTCCATCATAGATTTTGAAAATCAATGCATTACTTGTAGCCACACGTCCCTGGTTGTCGGTCACTGTGACACTGATTGGATAGGTTCCCTTAACCGCCGGGGTTCCGGCCAGCGTAATGGAACTGTCATAAACCGAATAGACACCCGCCATTCCGCAGCTTCCATCCAGATTTACTTTTGTATTCCTTGTATCAATGACAATACCGGTTTCATTCAACGGCTTCCAGTCATCCTCTGTTGGTTCCGCATCCTTTTCAACAAGAGCGGCTTCCACGACGGCATTACTGTTCTTATTTTCTGTCACGCCGGTAGATGCGCCGCTGATGGCGTCATAGCCTTTTTGATTGACAAGTGCGGATTCAAAGTAACCGACCAAACGCACATGAAGTGTATACTCATCGCCCGGTTCCTCACTGTCATCGACCAGTTTGACACTGACTTCTCCGGCCGCAATTGTCACCTTCAACCGCATATCCTTGTAATCCGGATTAGTGATTGTAAGGATGTCTCCGGACTTAAAAGGTACGCCGCCCATTTTATCAAAATAAATGGCATTGTTCTCTTTATCCAGATAATACTTTGTTCCACTTAAAGCTATCTTATACTCAGTTTCCTCCAACACTTCATCATTGCATGAAATAGATGAAATTCCCTGTACAAAATCATCCCCGTCCATTTTCAACGTAAAATATGTAGAATCCGAGATGTCTATGGTAACTGACGGTATTTCCGTTTTCTCAAGACCACATACGGTACACTTGCCATTTTCAAAATTGTGGTCGCCAAGCTCGCCGTATTCTTCGCCGCAGACCTCGCACACGGCTTTCTGCAGGCAGGTCGCCGTACCGCCCGTATGGGTATGTTCCTCGCCGCCCTGGCTGGCCTTAATTTCAGCACTATAATTTGCCTTATTCAATTCCAATACCAAATCGGTATAGCCCTCCGCTGAAATTACACACTCGGCCGTATTATCAACAGCCGCCTCGCCAATCAACATATAATTATTATTGGCATCCACATAAAACGACGTGTTATTCCAGACACTATAGGAACTGCTGCCCTTTTCATAGGATGTTCCGCCTACAGTAACGCCTGTCACCGCACTTAACCACTCGGCCGCGCTATCCGGAAATGTAATTTTAAAATCTGTTCCAAAATTCTTCTCACATTTTACAATGCTGTCCGGCGCCGCCTTTCCCGTTTCCTCATAACCGCATACGGTACATTTACCGTCAACCATATTGTGGTCGCCAAGCTCACCGTATTCTTCGCCGCAGACCTCGCACACGGCTTTCTGCAGGCAGGTCGCCGTAC
>CABUAW010000052.1 GCA_902489645.1 uncultured Lachnospiraceae bacterium
GCGCCTTTTTTATAGGTCATTGCACTTATTCAATTAATCCAGCTTAATACCTGCCAGTAAAGCACCGAGATTTGTCGCCGCATCGCCTTCGGATTTGAAGTGTACGGATTCTCTTTCATATCTTGGCTCGGCCGCATCGTCTGCAAGCAATGCTTTCATGCTGAGGCTTAACTTGCCTTCTTTTTTCTGGATAACTTTTACTTTAACGCTATCGCCGACAGCCATAATGTCGTTTGGCGTTTTAATACGTTTGGTACTCATCTGGGAAATGTGTACCAGTCCGCTCAAACCGTTTTCAAGACGGATAAATGCTCCGTAGGAAGTGATTTTTTCAACGGTTCCTTCAAAGATATCGCCAACAGAAATTGCATCAATCCGGGCAGCCTTTTCAGCGGCCGCTTTTTCCTGCTCGACAACACGGCCGGATAATACAAGGCGTTTCTGCTCGGCATCTACAGTGATGATTTTCACATCGACGGTTTTGTTCAGCCATTCGTTCAGGTCTTCTACATAGCTTGTGGAAAGCTGGGAAGCCGGAATAAATCCGCGGACACCCTGTACATAAGCGATGACGCCGGCGTTTACAACGCCTTTAATCTGAACGGAAAGAACAGTATCTTCATCCATTAGCTGCTGTAATCCTTCCCATGAAATTTTTTCTTCTGCAGCACGTTTTGTTGATTCACTCATATTTTCACCTCATTATTCTTCACAGGTTTCGGCAGACATTTTAGAAGGTTCCATTTTTACATATTCACGAGTGCTGGTGACGTTTTCGGAATCTTCGTCGTCAAACATGTCGTCAAAATCCTCATCCAAATCATCATCCCAGGTGTCATCGAAATTATCGGAAGCCTTTTTATCCATAATATCTTTAACGATATAGGCAATACTTCCGATGGCAATGGCAGCGGTCAATGTTTTAATCACAAATTTAAAAAATTTACCGAACTTCATAAAATCACCTTCCTGTTTTTTTAATCACATATAGTTAGTATTATATAGTATTTTTGTTAAAAAATAAAGATATTATTTACTTTGACTCGAAAAATTATTAAAATATAAAGCGACGGGTTTTAATATAAGGACGTCCGGCAGCGCTTCGTTCACGGCAGAAGGCGTCCAGTGTTTTGACGGTTGGGCCGGGAAGGCCGTTGTCGTTATGGCCGATAAGTTTTCCCTGACCGAGATACATTTCCACGTGCCCCACCTGAAAGGGGCGGGATATATCCGTACCTTTAAAGAAGAGGAGGTCTCCGGGATTGAGATGGGATGTATCCGGTTTCTCTTTTTCGCCAAAATCCACATCCAGGCCTTTGAGGGACAGGATTTGTTCCGGCGTATCCATGCCGATATCAATTTTTAAGGCGGACAGATAGAGCCACCAGACAAAGGAGGAACAGTCGCTGTATCCCTGATTGACAAGAAGGCGGAGCGAGGACTGGGTATAATGGTTTTTTCCCCGAAGCAGCAGGGCTTCGCGGATAATTCGAACCTGTTCGGCAGATTTCATGGAGTCATTCCTTTCTATTATATAAAGAGGTTATTTATGAAAAAAATATTAAAAACAGCAGGCATTTTTAACCTGCTTTATTACACACTTATCATATCATATGCGGGAATCCGAACAACATTCGCAGGATTCTGGCTGGCGACAGGGACTTTTTTTGCAGCGTTGTCCGCTTTGCCGGATAAATGGCTGTCCCGACTGAAAATTCCGATGGGTATCGGCGCCGCCTATTTTATATTTCAGGAGGGCCGGCTGATGCGTATGGCCCATGCAAAGCCGGAGCCGGGAGCGGATTATGTGATTATTCTTGGCGCCCAGGTGAAGGGGGAACGGCCGTCGCGTTCATTGCTGCGCAGGATTCGTGCGGGAGCGGATTATCTGTCGGCAAATCCTTCGGCAAAAGCCATTGCCTCCGGCGGCCAGGGACCGGGAGAAAATATAACGGAGGCCGCATGTATCTGTGAAACCCTGATAGATATGGGAATATCCCGGGACAGGATTTTGCTGGAGGAGGTGTCCGAGAGTACGCGGGAAAATCTTCTTTATTCCATGGTGTTGGGCGGCCAAAAGAGCAGCTATGTTATTGTGACCAATGGCTTCCATCTGTTCCGGTCGCTGGAAACAGCCAGACAGCTTGGGATGAGGCGGGTTTCCGGTCTGGCCGCATCCTCGGAACCGGTGCTTTTGATAAATTATTATGTAAGAGAGTTTTTTGCGTTAATGTTGTATCGGCTGCGTGCGAAAGTGGGGCGGATGAAATGATTTACCTGATATCGGATATCCATGGATGTTTTAAACAATTTAAACAGATGCTGGAGTATATAAAGTTTGGCTCCGGAGATTTTCTGTATATTATCGGCGACGCTGTGGACCGGGGCGAAGAGCCGATTCCTCTGCTCAGGTATATTATGGAACAGCCGAATATGGAGCTTCTTATGGGAAACCATGAGCAGGGATTTTTATGGAATGTGGATGTAAATACAAGTTCACTTTCAGATGATGAGGTGCGCAGATTTTGGCTGGAACACGGCGGCCGGGAAACATATATTCAATATATGGAGCTTTCGGCGGCGGAACAGAAAGAAATTGTTGATTATCTTCGGGAACGGCCCATGTATAAGATTCTTGGAAAAAATATTCTGGTTCATGCCGGAGTTTTTACCGAAGGTATCCGCTATCATTCATTGGAGGAATTGATGAAGCAGCAGAAGCCCTTTAAGATGCTGTGGGAACAGAAGGCTTTCTATGGAAAGCCGCTGCGGTTTCGGGATTCGGAGGTAAGGGTTTTCTTTGGACATACATTTTCATTGATTATCCGGGACGACCGGGGAGAACCCCTGGATTCGACGGAAATCTGGCGGGATGAAAACCGTATCGGACTGGACTGCGGATACGCCTTTGGCGGGAAAATGGCGGTTTATTGCCTGGATGATGATTCGGTCTATTATCTGACCAGTTCCGGCCAATTTTATCACAAAGCAGTAAATAATTAGAAAAAACACTTGATTTTTCACATAATATCGTGTAACATAGTTCGAGTACACACAAATGTGTTTACAGGACGGACATCAGAGTAAAGGAGATTTTACAATGGAACAGAAATTAAGAGTGGGAATTCTTGGAGCAACTGGGATGGTCGGACAGAGATTCATTTCTCTTCTTGAAAATCATCCGTGGTATGAAGTTGTCGCTGTTGCAGCAAGCCCGCGTTCCGCAGGAAAAACTTATGAAGAAGCGGTGGGGGACCGCTGGAAAATGACCACACCGATGCCGGAAGGCGTTAAGAAATTGATGGTCATGAATGTGAATGAAGTAGAAAAAGTTGCGTCTGAAGTCGATTTCGTTTTCAGCGCTGTTGATATGACAAAAGAAGAAATTCGCGCGATTGAAGATGCCTATGCAAAGACAGAGACGCCGGTGGTATCAAATAACAGCGCGCACCGCTGGACGCCGGACGTACCGATGGTTGTGCCGGAAATTAATCCGGAACACTTTGAAGTTATCGAGCATCAGAAAAAACGTCTCGGTACAACCCGTGGATTTGTTGCCGTAAAACCGAACTGTTCTATCCAGAGCTATGCGCCGGTGCTTACGGCGTGGAAGGAATTTGAGCCGACAGAAGTTGTGGCTACAACCTATCAGGCGATTTCCGGGGCAGGAAAGACGTTTAAGGACTGGCCGGAGATGGAGGGAAACATCATTCCTTACATTGGCGGCGAGGAAGAAAAGAGCGAACAGGAGCCGCTGCGTCTCTGGGGTGAAGTTAAAGACGGTGTGATTGTAAAGGCCGAAAGTCCGGTGATTACTACCCAGTGTATCCGCGTGCCGATTTTAAACGGTCATACGGCGGCTGTTTTTGTAAAATTTGCAAAGAAACCAACGAAGGAAGCGCTTATTGAAAAATTAAAGAGCTTTCGCGGTCTGCCACAGGAATTAAATCTTCCGAGCGCACCGAAACAGTTTATCCAGTATCTGGAAGAGGATAACCGTCCTCAGATTGCTCTGGATGTGGATTATGAAAACGGCATGGGCGTTTCCGTTGGACGTCTCCGCGAGGATACGGTATATGATTACAAATTCGTGGGATTGTCCCATAATACAATCCGTGGCGCGGCCGGCGGTGCGATTCTCTGTGCGGAGTTATTGACCGCAAAGGGATATATTCAGGCCAAATAATAGAATTGCATAGTGTACAGGCATAAGACCAGGTCATTATCGGGACTGCCGTACCATAAGCCGGAGGAATCATCCGGAATGGTGCGGCAGTTTTTTTGACAATCGGGGACCTGTGCGGCATAATGAAACGAGAGGTGATTGGATGGAAAAAATTTTAGTGATAGAGGATGACGAAAGTATCCGGGAAGAACTGGTAAAGCTTTTACAGGCAAATGGCTATCTGGCCGTCGACGAACCGCCCTGTGACCTGGCGCTTTTAGATATCGGACTGCCGGGAGAAAGCGGATTTGAAATCTGCCGTAAGCTCCGCCAACATTCAAGTATTCCCGTCATATTTTTGACTGCCAGAGAAGCGGTGGAAGATGAAATCCTCGGTTTTGGCGTGGGGGCTGACGACTATATTCGAAAGCCTTATAATTCCTCCGTATTGCTGGCGCGGATTGCAAGACTCTTAAAACGAAAGAGCAGCCCTGTGATGACGGTTCGGGATTTAACGCTGAATTTATCGGATTTGACAGTGCGTTATGGAAACCGTGTTGAAGAGCTGACGAAAAACGAGTCCCGCATTCTGGCTTGTCTTATGAAAAAAGAATTATGCACCAGAGAAGAAATTGTGGAGGAACTTTGGAATAACAGTCTCTATATTGATGAAAATACACTTTATGTGAATATTAACCGTTTGCGGGAAAAACTAAAACGGATGGGAGCCGAAGGTTTTATCCGTACTGTGCGGGGCGTGGGGTATCGGCTATGAGTTTCTTTGAATATTTGGCATCGAAAGCAGTAACGCTTTGCTTTCTTATCATCGGCGGCTTTTTGATGGGCGGTGTTTTTATTGCGGCAAAGGTTAGCGTAGCCTTGCTTGGAATGACCGCCGCGGTATATCTGGTCATTATTTTATTTTGGATTATTGCAGGCTGCAGGATAGAGAGAAAAAAAGTTTCAAAACTGGAAAAGATACTGGAGGAATTGCCGGAAAAATATTTACTGGGCGAGGTGCTTCCGCTTCCTGTGAACGCCGTCGAAAAGCGGTATTATTGGATAATGAAGGAAGTGTCCAGGTCGGCCATCGGAGCGGCGGAGGCGGCCAGGCGGGAAAAGGAAGAATACTGCGATTATGTGGAGCGCTGGATTCATGAGATAAAAACGCCGCTGACGGCCTGCGCTCTCATATTGGCGAATAAAGGAGACATGCGAAAAATCCGGCGGGAGTTGAAACGGGCGGATAATCTGACCGAGAATATTTTGTATTATGCCCGGATGCGGACGGCGGAAAAGGACACACAGATTAAAGAATTTCAGGTGGCAGATGTTGTTGAGACGGCGGTAAAAAGTCAGATGGAATTGTTGATTGCAGCGAAAATCAGCGTGGAAACCGAAGGCGATTTCACTGTACATTCGGACAGTAAAGCTCTGACTTTTATTTTAAAACAGCTTCTGATTAACTGTGGGAAATACTGTCCGGGATGTCATATTGACATTCGGGCCGAACAGGGCGTCATCACGGTGGAAGATAATGGCATCGGAATTCCTTCCCACGAACTTGGCCGGGTAACAGAGCGGGGATTTACCGGGAGTAATGGAAGAAAATTGGGCGGAAGTACGGGAATGGGCCTTTATATTGTTCATGAGCTGTGCGGGCGGCTGGGGATATCTTTAAAAATTGAATCGGTACAGGGCGCGTTTACGAGGGTGATTCTGTCTTTTGAGAGTCTTACGAAAATGTAAGGTAAGACACAGCCTCTGTTAGAAAAAATCCGGGAGTTTTGTGTTAAGCTGATGGGGAAATGGAGGTAATGTTGTATGAATAAAATCTTACAGATAAGTAACGTGACCAAATACTATGGGAATGGCAGCGTGGTCACCAAAGCCCTGGACGGAATTTCATTTTCTGTGGAAGAGGGAGAATTCACGGCGATTATGGGGCCGTCGGGTTCCGGCAAAAGTACGCTCTTAAATGTCATTGCAACGATTGACCGGGTCAGCTCGGGGGATATCCTGGTTCGGGGAAGGCATTTGACGGGCATGAAGGAGGACGCGCTTTCCGCCTTTCGAAGAGACGCTCTGGGTTTCATTTTCCAGGAATACAATCTTCTGGATACGTTGACGATTGGTGAAAATATTGCGCTTCCTCTGAATCTGAAAAAGGAGGGAGCTGTGAAAATCCGCCGGGAAGTGAAGCGGGTGGCGGAAGCGCTGGGTGTTGCCAGTCAGTTGAAAAAATTCCCTTATGAGTTGTCGGGAGGCCAGCAGCAGCGGGCCGCCTGCGCCCGGGCCATCATTACGAATCCGGCGTTGGTTCTGGCGGATGAGCCGACAGGGGCATTAGATTCAAGAAATTCAAAAATGCTCATGCAGACCTTTCAGATGATGAATCAATCCCTTGGCTCAACGATACTTATGGTAACTCACGACCCGGTCATTGGTTCCTATGCGGAGCGGATTCTTTTCCTGAAGGATGGGAAAATCTGGAGTGAGGTCAACCGGGGAAACCGGAGCCGTCAGGATATGTACAGAGATATTTTGTCCGTGACGGCGGCGCTGGGAGGTGAGTCGGATGTTATCTAAACTTGCATTGAGAAATGTCCGCCGTCAGATTGGAAATTATTTTATATATTTTATGACCGTATCCATGACCGTCGCCCTGCTGTTTGCGGTGAATAATATTATTTTTGATGAGGAAATCGGACGTTTTGCGGAAATTATATCCGGATTTCGCACGGGTCTTACCGCCCTTGTCATATTTCTCTCTTTTATCGTGGCTTTTGTTCTGGGCTATGCCACGTCCTTTATGATGAAATTGAGAAAAAGGGAATTTGGAACCTATTTGACATTGGGAATGACCCGCCGCAATATTCTGACGCTGTTTGTATCAGAGACAATGCTTATCTGCCTTGGGGCTCTGGGGCTGGGGCTTGGACTTGGACTGGTCATTTACCAGGGACTGATGGCGATTATGATGAACTTAATGGAAATGGAATTTGCCTTATCCGCCTATTCTTTGAAAGGCATGCTTTTTACGATAGTATTAGTCGTCGCCATTTTTATTCTTTCCTCCCTGACTTCGACGGTTTATTTAAAACGGGTCAGTATTTATGATTTGATTCACGGGGATAAAAAGGTAGAAAAAAAGGTGAAGCATCCAAAACTGTGGCTGCTCATCACATTGGCGTCCCTGGCCCTGATTATCGGAAGCTGTATCGTTTTTAACCGGGAATGTGAAGCGATAATTCTCAAAGGCGCTGCGGCCACCCGAATGATGGAGGCGTTGATGGCTCTGGGTGTGGGGATTATTCTTTTTCATGTCGGTTTGGCCAGGAGTGTGGTATATATTTTGCTGGGAAATCAACATTTGTGCAGCCGGGGAACCAATATCTTCGTTCTCAGACAGTTATCGGGAACCCTGGGGAGTAACTCGGTAATGATTGGCTTCCTGGCTTTTCTTTTAACTTTTTCTGTGATTGGTTCCAATGTATCATTTATGCAGAGAGTCAGTCAGGAAGTTGCATTGAAACAGGATTATCCATATGATATTACTTACTATGAAAATCTTTATGAAGATAAAACGGGTCAAGAAATATCTTTGGACGAAGCGGAGCGGACGATTCAGAAATATACGACGATTGAGAATCAGATGGATTACAGGATTTATACATCAAAAAAATCCGATTTTTATGATTGTACGGACTGGTCCGGGGATGGTTATGGCGGATTGACGGATTCTTTTATGTCTGTCAGTGACTTTAATAAAATTTGCGAACCTCTTGGGTATGAACCTCTCCGGCTTGACAATGAATATGTGATTATTGCAAATTTGCCGGAGGTTCTCCGGTTTGAGTGGAAAGATTTTGTATTTGAGTGGGATGGTATGGATTATTCCTGCAAAGATTGTTCGGCGGACTATCCGGTATTCTGTTATATGTACTTTTATGTTGTTGTCCCGGACCGGGTGGTGGAGACGATGAACATAGAGACGAATTACAGGGTTTACGATGTAAAGGATGGCCGGTATGATGCGGAGGGGCTCCGTAAGGACCTGAGTTATCCTTATGAAGAGACCTATATGGGCGAAACCTATACGGTCGAGAGGAACGATTTCAGAATCAGGGAATATAGCCGTCAGGCTGAAAATAGTTCTTCGGCTATTTTGGTTATCGGAGTCCTGGTCGTGTCCATGATTTTTCTCTTTCTTGCCATGGCCATTCTGGCCTTAAAAACCCTGTCGGGAATTTCGGAGGACCGGCGCAGATACCAGATTCTTTTCCGGCTGGGAGTCGGTGAGCGGCAGCAGGGAAGGACCCTGTTCCGGCAGACCTTTTATTTCTTCTTAATGCCTTTTCTGGCGTCGGTTTTTATGAGTTTTCCAACGGCCCTGATATGCGACCATATAATGATAATGAACGGCTTTGAAAGCGTAACGTTTCAGGTATATGGGGTTTCGGCGGCCATTGTCCTGGTCATGACGATGGTGTATATCCTTTATTATATGGCGGCCTATCTCATTGCAAAACGGACCATCGTTCAAATTCAAAATTGTTGAAGATTAAACGTTTACTTGTTCAAATAATACGATAATTTTGAATATCAATTTTATTTTCATATAAGATATGCACAAAAAAAGCGGCAATTTATTGCCGCTTTTGTAGAAAAAACCAAAATCTATTGACAGTGATAGGCGAGAGTTATATACTAGATACAGGGTGTACGTAAACCTTTACGTAACTATTGAAAAGAGGTGGCAGAATGGAAGGAAAAAAAGTATCGATTATAGATGTGGCGAGGAAAGCCGGAGTTTCCACTGCCACGGTATCGAGAGTTGTCAATCAGCTTGGCGGCTATTCAAAAGAAACAGAAAGTAAAGTTCTTCAGACGATTAAAGAATGTGGCTTTCGGCCAAATGTGAACGCCATCGGGCTTCGCACACGGCGCAGCCGCAGCGTGGGCGTTATTGTCCCGGATATAACGAATGAATTCTTTGCTAAGATTGTGCGGACCCTGGATATCTTTTTTGTCAAATATAATTATTCCGTGCTGATTTGTGATTCAAATGAAGACCCGGAATTGGAGGAACGGCATATTCAGGATATGTTTGATAAAAATGTGGACGGATTGATTTATGTTTCGGGGATGGAGGCCATCAGTCCTCTGGTAAAAAAACCGAGAGTGCCGGTGGTGTTTATTGACCGCTCGCCGAAAAATGCGGAATTTATCGTTCAGTCAGATAATTATCAGGGCGGCTATCTGGCCGGAATAGAGTTGTGTGAAAAGGGCTGTACAAGACCTCTGTTGATTCGGGATTTTCGCATGGCGTCGACAATTCAGCAGCGCAGAAACGGATTTTTGGACGCGCTGGCTGAGTATGGGAAAACCTGCGAAGGGGATTTTGAGCTTACAATTTTACCGGATTATAAATCGGCCAAGGAAAAGGTTTCCGATTTTTTGAGTGAAAAGGGATGTTGCTTTGACGGCATTTTTACAACAAACGATATGATGGCGCTCGGAGCCATGCACGCGTTGGCTGAGGCCGGCTATAGCGTGCCGGGGCAGGTGAAGATTGTCGGATTTGATAACGTGTCATTGTCAGAATTTTGCAATCCGCCGATGACAACCATAGCCCAGAATACGGAGCAGATGGCGCTGGCCGCCGGAGAAGCGCTGCTTAAGCTTATTCGCAAGGAACCGATTGACCAGAAAGAATATGTGGTTCCGGTGCATCTGGAAGTCAGGAATACAACGTAATTAACGGACATTATTTGAATGGACATAAATAGAGTAACCCGTAAACGAAGAAAAAGGAGGATTCTATGCAAACATTAGTCAAAATGGAAGGCATTACCAAAGAATTTCCTGGCGTCAAAGCCCTTGACAATATTTCTTTGGAGATTAATGCAGGTGAAGTGCATATCCTGTTGGGGGAAAATGGTGCAGGGAAATCCACGCTAATGAAAATTCTCAGTGGCGTTTATACACCGACGTCAGGGAAAATTATTGTTAAAGGAAAAGAATATTCGAAACTGACACCTCAGGATTCTTACGATTTGGGTATCAGCATTATTTATCAGGAATTGAGCGTTATCAATGAACTGTCGATTCTTGAAAATCTTTTTGTCGGCAAGCTGCCGACAAAGAAAGCGGGAATTATTCCGGTTGTCGATTATGCCAAAATGAAAGAAATTGCCAGTGAAGTGTTGGGTAAGGTCGGCGTTCACAGGGACCCGAATCTTTTCGTTGAGAAAATAAGTATTTCAGAGAAACAGCAGGTCGAAATCGCCAAAGCTCTGGCTTCAAAAGCCGATGTGATTATCATGGATGAGCCGACCACATCTTTGACGACCTCGGAGACAGAGCATTTATTTGAGATTATACGTCAGTTGAAGGCGGAGGGCAAAGGCATTGTCTATATCAGTCATAAGATGAAGGAAATCAAAGAAATCGGCGACAGAGTGACGGTCTTAAAGGATGGTACCTATGTTGGAACCCGGAATGTGGCGGATGTTGAAGTCGACGATTTGGTAGCCATGATGGTTGGCCGGAAGATTCAGGGTACATATTTAAATGAAGAATGTCAGGATTTTTCGAATGAACCGGTGTTCTTTGAGGTAAAGAATATTTCCAGAAAAGACCAGAAGGTAAAAAATGTGTCCTTCCAGCTTCATAAAGGTGAGATTCTTGGCTTTGCCGGCCTGGTTGGTTCGGGTCGAAGCGAGCTGATGAATGCGATTTTTGGTGCGGAGCCGAAATCCGAAGGTCAGATTTTTATGGAAGGCAAAGAACTGAAAATCAGTAATCCGTATCAGGCAATCAAGAGCGGCCTCGGTATGGTTACGGAAAACCGCCGTGAGACGGGGTTCCTTGATAACTTTGATATTAAACAGAATATTTCCATTGTCCCTTATATTAAAGAGTCCGGTGGAAATGGTGTCATTGGTTTGACGGATGACAAAAAAGAAATTGAGTATGCCAATCAGCAGTGTTCAGATATTCGTGTAAAGATGCGGGATATTAACCAGAATATTACCGAACTTTCCGGTGGTAATCAGCAGAAGGTTATCCTTGGTAAATGGCTGGCGGCCGAAAGTAAGCTTATTATTTTCGATGAGCCGACGAAGGGTATTGACGTAGGCAGTAAGAGTGAGATTTATGTTCTTATGCGTAAGCTGGCCAATGAAGGCAAGGGTGTACTGGTGGTATCTTCCGAACTTCCGGAATTGCTTTCCGTATGTGATACGATAGCTGTTTTCCGTGAGGGTGAAATCCGTGGAGTTTTCAAAAACTCGGAAGCAACGGAAGAGAAGATTGTAAAAACATCGACAGGCGAATAGAAAAAGGAGATTGAAACGATGAGCGAAAATAATGCAAAGAAAAAAATGTCATTCGGCGAAGCGTGGCAGAAATTTGGTACTATTGGTATCTTTGTTTTGTTATTGGTTATTCTGGCGGTTATTAAACCAAGCAGCGTATTTAGCACAAGCAGCGTACCGCAGATTTTGAAACAGAGTTCGGTAAATATTCTTCTGGCCCTTGGCGAGTTCTTCGCCATCCTGATTGCCGGTATTGATTTGTCCATTGGCTCTGTGGCGGCGCTGACCGGACTTTTTGCCGCGAAAATGATGATTAGCGGCGTTCCCGTACCGCTTGCAATTATTGCATGTATTTTATTAGGTACGTTATTCGGATTTGTCAATGGTATGCTTGTAAATAAGACGGGGCTTCATCCGTTTATTGTTACACTGGGTACCCAGTCCATTTACCGCGGCGTGACCCTTGTATTATCCAATTCCCGTTCCGTATACGGGTTCCCGGTATCCTTTACTTCGTTGATGAGCGGCAGTATCATCGGTATTCCGATTCCGGTTATCATCGCTTTGATTGCGGCGGTAATTCTCTGGTTCGTCACAACAAAATGCAAGGTTGGACGCAACATCTACGCTTTGGGCGGTAATATTGATGCAGCCTGGTATTCGGGTATCAATGTAAACCTTCACCGTTTAATCGTATTCATGATTTCCGGTACATGCGCCGGTCTGGCCGGCGTCGTACTTCTGGGACGTGTAGGCGCGGCGGAACCGGCGGCCGGAACAGGTTTTGAAACCTACGCCATTGCTGCTTCCGTTATCGGCGGTACAAGCTTTATGGGTGGTAAAGGTAAAATCCCGGGCGTTGTTGTCGGCGGCCTGATTATCGGTCTGATTAACTATGCTATGACGGCGTTGACACTGCCTTCCACATATCAGCAGATTGTGATGGGCGCGCTGATTATTATTGCCGTAACTATCGATACGGTTGTCGGAAGAAAATCCTGATGCGGTATCGTAAAAATATAAGTGATTTATAAAAATAGACATCATTAAGGAGGACTGTAGTTATGAAACCATTATTTAATCCTTCTTTGATGTGCATGGATTTATTGAACATCAAAGAACAGATAGAAATTTTAAATGAAAGAGCAGATATGTACCATGTGGATATCATGGACGGCCATTTTGTTAAGAACATTACATTATCGCCGGATTTTGTGAAAGCTATCAGCAAGGTCGTTAAGATTCCGATGGATTGTCATTTGATGGTCACAGACCCGGACGATTATATTGAAAGTCTGGCCAAAGCCGGCGCCGGATATATCTGTCCCCATGCGGAGACGATTAACTCAGATGCTTTCCGCATTATTAATAAAATCCGTGCCAATGGATGTAAAGTCGGCGTCGTTTTAAATCCGGCAACGCCATTATCCTACATACAGCATTACATCCATCTGGTTGATAAGATTACGATTATGAGTGTGGACCCTGGATTTGCCGGTCAGCCATTTATCCGCGAGATGCTGGATAAGATTGCCGAAGCAAAACGTCTGAAGGAAGAGAAGGGCTATAAATACATTATCGAAGTCGACGGTTCCTGCAATGCAGGTACGTTTAAGGAACTGGCGGAAGCCGGAACCGAATGTTTTATTGTAGGTACTTCCGGACTTTTTAATCTGGATGCGGATTTAACTGTTGCATGGGATAAAATGATAGAGAATTTCAATGCCTGTGTAAATGCTTAAATGCGGAAAGGGTGAACGATGAAGTATGTTATAGGCATTGATATCGGCGGAACAAATCTGAGAATCGGTACGGTGGATGCACAGGGAACGCTGAAAAATTTTGAAAGAAAATCCAGCGCCCTCCTCGTAGCGGAAAATGCGGTACAAAATCTGGGAAGAGAGTTAAAATCCTACATTGACAGATATCAGCTTGAAGGGCAGATTGTAGCCGTTTCCGTAGGCGTTCCGTCGATTGTGAGTAAGGATAAAAGTTTTATTTATTCGACCCCGAATTTAAGGGGGCTTGAAAATATTGATTTGGGAAACCTGTTAAAGGCCTATGCCAATGTTCCGGTGTTTGTTGACCGGGATGTAAATTACCTTCTGGTAAACGATATTAAGACCCACCATCTGGACCCGGAACGGGAGCGGACGATTCTTGGGTTTTATCTGGGAACAGGTTTCGGAAATGCGGTTTACATTAACGGACAGCTTCATGTGGGCAAAAACGGCGTGGCCGGAGAACTTGGGCATATTCCGATGTATGGGATTGATGAAGTCTGTACCTGCGGCAATGTCGGCTGTTCGGAAACGCGCTGCTCCGGAAGATACCTGAGGCATCTGGCAGATACCTGCTTTCCGGATACGGATATTTCCGAGGTGTTTGTAAAACACGGAGATGACCCGAGAATTCTGGAATATGTAGATACTCTGGCCATACCGATGGCGGCGGAAATCAATATTCTGGACCCGGATTATGTCATCATGGCCGGCGGCGTCATGGCGATGAAGGATTTTCCGATGGAACGCCTGATATGGGCGGTGAAGGACCGGGCGAGAAAGCCGTTTCCGTCTGAAAATCTGGAGTTTGTATTCTCTAAACACACGCAGGACAGCGGAGTCATCGGAGGGGCTTACGCCGCTTTCGACAAGTTAGCAAAATGAAAAAATGATATAGTTCTGTGCAAACAGTCTATATAGAAAAGCAAAAAGGAGAGGATTAAAAATGAAAAAGAGAATTGTAGCTTTAGCATGTGCAATGGCTATGGCAACAGCGTTGCTTGCAGGATGTGGAAATTCCAGCAAAGAAACAACGGCCGAAACAACTGCTGAAACAACCGGCGAAACAACCGGCGAAAGCGCTGCAGCGAGCAGCAGCGACAAAAAGTATGCGGTTATCCTGAAAACACAGGCAACGGACTTCTGGACAAAAATGTGGAAGGGCGTTGAGGAAAAAGCAGCAGAAATGGGTATCCAGGTTGATATCTATTCCGCACAGAGCGAAGAAGACTTCGACGGCCAGGTTGCTATTCTTGAGAAATGTATCAATGATGGATATGACGGTATCGCCGTAGCACCGCTGTCCGCATCCAATCTTGTTTCCACTGTTGCAAAAGCATATCAGGAAGGAATCACGATTGTAAATATCGATGAAAAACTCGATATGGATGAAATGGAAAAACAGGGCGGCGCTGTTGTTGGTTTCGTTACAACAGATAACGTAGCTGTTGGTAACAAGGGTGCTGGCTACATTGTTGATAATGTAGAAGCAGGAAGCAAAGTAGCTATTATCGAAGGTAAAGCCGGTAACGCATCCGGTGAAGACAGAGCTCAGGGCGCTAAAGAAGCTTTTGAAGCTGCTGGTCTTGAAGTTGTAGGAAGCGTTCCTGGTGACTGGGACCGTCAGAAATCTTTGGATGCTGCAACAAGCTTTATTCAGCAGAATCCGGACTTAAAAGGTATCTACTGCTGTAACGATACAATGGCTCTCGGTGCATTACAGGCTGTTATCAACGAAGGCAAACTTGGCGAAATCTTCGTTGTTGGTACAGACGGCGACACAGAAGCTGTTGATTCCGTAAATAAAGGTGAATTATCCGCTACAGTTGCTCAGGACCCGGCAGGTATCGGCGCTAAAGGTCTTGAACTGTTAGTAGAAGCTGTAGAAGCTGGCAATAAAGGTGAAGTTGGCGTCGTTCCTGATATGACACCAGTTGATTCCGTATTAGTTACAAAAGAATAATCAGGCAGATTTTAGGGTTGCGTATGAGGGGCCGGGCTTTCCGGCCCCTTTTTATATTTATTATCCTTCTTCTTGAAGGCTTTTTGGGTGTGTGCTATACTTTATTAGGCAAAGCTTTGATTTTATGGGAGGTATTGAATATGAAAGTAGGATTTGGCTGTGACCATGTAGCTGTTGAATTAAAAGAAATATTAATGGAACATTTAAAAGAAAAAGGGTATGAATGTGTGGATTACGGCACTTATGATTCGAATGTAAAGGTGAATTACCCGGAACCGGGCTTAAAAGTTGCGGAGGCGATTATGCGCGGCGATGTTGAAAAAGGCGTATTAATCTGCGGAACAGGTATCGGTATTTCTCTGGCGGCCAATAAGGTGCCTGGTATCCGTGCGGCTGTGTGCAGCGAGCCATATTCGGCCAAACTGACGGTGGAACATAACAATGCAAATATTATCGCCATGGGCGCCCGTGTTGTCGGACCGGAATTGGCGAAAATGATTGTGGACGAATTTTTCGGCGCTGAGTTCCAGGGCGGCCGCCATGCGGTGCGTGTGGATATGATTTCCGATATAGAGAAGAAATACGGTGCAAAGTGGCATGAATAAACCGTATTATATGGGCGTGGAAATCGGAGGGACCAAGCAGCAGTTGGCCGTCGGGCTTTCGGACGGAACCATTTTGGACGGCCGTCAGGTCCGGCTTGTATACCGCAGGGGCGCGGAGGATATTCTGGAATGGCTTTCCGAAAATATCAGGGAATATCTGTCGATGAAGCCCTATGCCGGGCAGATTGCGGGCATCGGCGTTGGCTTTGGCGGGCCGTTGGAAACAGCGACGGGTCGGGTTTTATCCTCCCTTCAAGTACCGGGATGGAAAGATTTTGAGCTAAAGCGATGGTTTGAAAAAGAATTCGGGCTTCCGGTGATTGTGGTCAACGATACGGTAACCGGAGGATTTGCCGAGTTATATAAGGGAGCGGGACGGAATTCGGAAAACTTCTTTTATACAAATATCGGAACGGGTATTGGCGGCGGGCTTTATATTCACCGGAAGTATTATGACGGCAGCGGTTTCGGGGCGTCCTACCTGGGAAATATGCTTGTACCGGACTGGCGTTCCCTTATTCCCGGCGCATATACGCGGACAGAACTGCTCTGTTCCGGAAAAAGTATTGAAAAACGTCTGAGAAGCGAAGGCTATATTCCAAAGATTTCATCCCTTTCCAAATACCATAACGGGGACATGAGCCAGATGACATGTATGGACCTGGCGGCGGCGGTAAGGGACGGAGACATGTTTGCCTGCGTGGAACTGGATAAAATTACCGAAACCTTTTCCATCTCTCTGATTAATATTCTTGCGGCTCAGGGAGTGGATACGGTGGTTATCGGCGGCGGTGTGGCGAATATGGGCGATATATTGTTTGACCGGATTCGCCGGTTTACGGATGAGTTTGCCTTTATTGCCAATAAGGGACGTTATCAGATTTTACAGAGTGAATTTCTGGATGATGCGGTACTGGTCGGAGCCCTGCTTGTGGCCTCCGGCGGTTACGCAGAAATTTAATAAAAGAATTTATATTAAAAAGACTGTCACATCAAAATCGCTGATGTGACAGTCTTTTTCGCGGAGACGATGGGATTCGAACCCATGTGCCGGGTAAATCCGACAAACTGATTTCGAGTCAGTCCCGTTATGGCCTCTTCGGTACGTCTCCATTGGACAAATGCTCTGCATACAAACCAGAACGCTTGTTATTATACTACATATCTGAATGTTTTTCAAATAAAATTTAAAAATAAAGAATGGAAAAGTGAAAGAGTTCTTGATATGATAACTTCATAGAGATGTGAAGGGGGAAAATATATGGATATTAAACTTCATTACAGGGAAAAGGGCAGCGGCCAACCTTTGATTTTACTTCATGGCAACGGTGAAAGCAGCGCCTACTTTATTCATCAGATAAATTATTTTTCAAAGTGGTATCGGGTGATGGCCGTGGATACGCGAGGGCATGGCTTTTCACCGCGGGGAACTAAGCCCTTTACAATCTGCCAATTTGCAGAGGATTTACATAGCTTTATGGATGAAAAGAAAATTTTAAAGGCGCATATTCTGGGATTCTCTGACGGAGGAAATATTGCCTTGACATTTGCTCTGAAATATCCGGAACGGGTCGAGCGGCTGATTTTAAATGGAGCGAACTTAAATCCGTCGGGGGTGAAACGAGGGGTGCAGCTTCCCATTGAAGCCGGATACAAGCT
>CABUAW010000053.1 GCA_902489645.1 uncultured Lachnospiraceae bacterium
TCGCCATTGCCCACGTCGCCCGTCAAAACGGTTGCCGAATCTACAATAACGCCCACCTGTCCCGGTTTCCTGTCCGCCAGATAGATTCGCGCATTTGCAAGCTCGTAGGGCGGATTGGTAATGATGACAACCTTTAATCCGCCGGCCGCCCGGCGTTCAAGAATCTCCCGATAGCTGTCCAGCACCCGGTTTTCTGCGGAAAAATATACCCGGTATACCGCATGCTCCAGCATATGGCAGATTTTATCCGAAATATGTGTGTCGCCCTGGATGGTTATATAGCCTTCCATGGCTTCTGTCCGCACCGGGAGCTGGTCCTGTAAAAAATGTTTCAGCTCTTCCAGATGTTTCAGTTTATTATGACAGAATTCCTCCATATCTACGGGAATATAACGTACCGGAGTGCCCTCCATCAGCCGTGCGGCGCCCTTATCCACCAGACAGGCCAGGGCCGTATACGTGTTCGACCTGGAAATGCCCGTGCGTTTTGCCACTTCATAGCCTGTAAGCGCGCCGTCGGACAAAAGCGTCAAATAAATCGTTGACTCCTGCCGTGTCAGCCCAAAACCCATCAGGGCATCGTTTAAATCCATCGTATCACTCCATTTTAGTATTTCTTTACAGGAACACTATATTATAATATACAATAATTGTCAATATCCTTATCCACGATTTATTATCATTTATAGTCGCCATCGCCAAAGGGCCGGATAAAAAATAGTGCGCAGCCTGTTTTATCCAAAAAAACTCTGTATGGAAGCTCATTGAACCACACAGAGTTTTTCTATACTGCTTACCTGCGTAAGCATCATTTATCTATTCAATTACATAATTTTATGAACCCATCCTTCTGGTCCTTCGATGGTTCCCATCTGGATACCAGTCAGTGTATCATATAATTTCTTTGTAATGGCTCCCATCTCATCCATGCCGCTTGGGAAGCAGATGTCCCTGCCGTGGTCCACAATCTTTCCTACAGGAGAGATAACCGCAGCCGTACCGCAAAGGCCACATTCTGCAAATTCACTCAGTTCAGCCAATTTTACCTTTCTCTGAGTTACCTTTAATCCAAGATAATGTTCAGCAACATATACGAGGGAACGTCTTGTAATCGATGGAAGAATGGAATCGGACTGTGGGGTTACGATTTCTCCGTCTTTTGTAACAAAGAGGAAGTTTGCACCGCCTGTCTCTTCAACATAAGTGCGTGTACCTGGGTCAAGGAAAAGATTTTCGTCAAAACCGTTGGCATGCGCGGTCACGTTGGCATGAAGGCTCATCGCATAATTTAATCCGGCTTTGATATGGCCGGTTCCATGAGGCGCCGCCCGGTCAAAATCACTGACACACAAAGTAATTGGTTTTGCACCTTCTTTAAAATATGGACCTACCGGTGTGCAGAACAGACGAAACTGATATTCTTCTGCCGGCTTAACGCCGATAACCGGGCTTGAAGCATACATATAAGGTCTTAAATATAAGGTTGCACCGCTTCCATATGGAGGCACCCATGCGGCATTGGCTTTTACAACCTTTTCGACAGCTTCAACAAATCTTTCCTTCGGAAACGGCGGCATCTCCATACGTTTCGCGGAATCAATCATACGCTCTGCATTTAAATCCGGCCGGAAGGTAACGATACTTCCGTCGGCCGTTGTGTAAGCCTTCAGGCCTTCAAAAATCTCCTGACAATATTGAAGGATACCGGCACATTCATTCAGTACAATCGTTGCATCTTCGGTCATATAACCTTCCTGCCACTCTCCGTTCTTAAAATCAGCGACATATCTCTGGTCCGTCGTATGGTAAGCGAACCCAATATTGCCCCAGTCCATATCTTTCTTTTCCATAACAATTCCTCCATTCGTCGTATATACATATATTCGTCATTGAACCAATTATAGTCTTATTAATCCATAAAATCAACAATTTCTTTCAATTTTGACCTGCGAACATACATTTTAAAACAATATTCCAAATCAAAATAGGTTTTTTCCTCACTGTCCGCCGCCACAACAAAATCCTCCATTTCGTCCAGATTCGGAAACCATGTATCGGCCTGATAGGCATAATTCATGACGGTCACATGGGCCACGTCGCAATAAGGAAGCATCTGTTCATAAATACTTGCGCCGCCGATGACATAAATATCCTCGGACTTAAAGGCTTTCAAATACGCCAGAGCCTCCGCCACGCTATGTACCACGACAGCGCCCGGCACCTCGAAATCCTCCTGCCGCGTAATAACCACATTGGTCCGGTTTTTCAAAGGCCGTCCGTTTGGAAAGCTCTCCAGGGTTTTTCGTCCCATAACGACCACATTTCCCGTTGTCGTTTCCCTGAAAAATTTCATATCCTCCGGGATACTGTTTAAAAGTTTATTTTGATAACCAATGGCCCAGTTTTTGTCCACCGCTACAATAATATTCATGCTCCGCTCCTCCTAAACCGCTACCGGAATATGTTTAATCTGAGGCCCGGTCTGATAGTTATCCAGCCGGACATCCTCCGTCGTAAAATCATAAAAGTTTTTAATCTCCGGATTTATCCAGAAATCAGGCGCCGGATAGGTTTCCCTTGTAATCAGCTCCTTAACCAGCGGAATATGACGGTCATAAATATGGGCGTCGGCAATCACGTGTACCAGCTCTCCTGCTTTCAGGCCGCTCACCTGGGCAATCATATGAAGAAGCACCGCATACTGCACCACATTCCAGTTATTGGCCGTAAGAATATCCTGAGAACGCTGATTTAATATCGCATTCAGCTTATCGTCCGTCACGTTAAATGTCATACTGTAGGCACACGGATAGAGATTCATCTCATGCAAATCCTGATGGACATAAATATTGGTCATAATCCGGCGGCTGTAAGGATTCTCCTTCAAATCAAACAATACCCGGTCCACCTGGTCCATCATTCCTTCTTTATATTGATGCTTCACTCCAAGCTGATAACCGTAGGCCTTGCCGATGGAACCATTCGCATCTGCCCATTCATCCCAGATATGACTTTTTAATTCATGAATATTATTGGATTTCTTCTGCCAAATCCAAAGCATTTCATCGACAGCGCTTTTAAAGGCCGTCCGACGCAGGGTCAGCGCCGGGAATTCTTTGGACAAATCATACCGGTTTACCACGCCGAACCGTTTAATCGTATACGCATAGCTGCCGTCCTCCCACTTTGGGCGGACCTTCTCCCCTTCCGTACTGTATCCATGCTCCAAAATATCCTGGCACATATCTATAAATAATTTATCTGCGTAACTCATATTTTTCCCCTTTCACCTTTCCCATGCCGCAGCCGGACGCCTGCGTGCCGCATATTGTTTTCGTGGACATTATAATATATTTTCCCGGTATTCGTCAAACCTTATAATTATAGCTTCATATTTTTTATTACCCAAACTAATAAATATATGGTAAAATACTTATAGATGCCTAAAACTTAAAGAACGGAGCAATATTATGAACGAACAGTTGACAACGATTATGTCTGAATACTACCAGAACATTGACATTTACAAAAAACTTTCACATGATGTGAATGACATAATCAACACCCTGTTGGAGGTCAATCACATCAAAATTTCCAACATGGCTATCCGAATAAAATCCGAGGACGCACTTCGCAATAAAGTTATGTATAAAAATAAGTATTCCCATCTGGATGAGATTACGGATGTTCTTGGCGTCCGGATTATCACGCTTTTTGAAAATGATGTGGATACCATTTTAGAGCTTTTGGAAAAAACCTTTGAAATCTGCGAAATCGTAGACAAGCGTAAAAAGGAACGGGGCAGCCGTATTGAATTTGGATACAATTCCCTCCATGTGGTTGTAAAATTCACCAATAACCGCTGCGAACTGGTCGAATATCAAAAATTCCAGGATATTCGTTTTGAAATCCAGATTCGTACGGTCCTCCAGCATGCCTGGGCCGAAGTGGAACACGGTCTCGGTTATAAATCCTTTTATGAGCCTCCGATGAGCGTAAAGCGGAAGCTGAACCGTCTGGCCGCCACATTGGAGATTCTGGACGAGGAATTTGAAAATATACGGTATGACATTGCCTTATACAATAAGAGCTTTGATAAAGTCGAAAAAATATTAAAAACAGATATTAATAAAGATTCCCTCATTGCCTATGTCAATAACAGCGCCTATTTAAACCAGCTTGTGGAGCGGATTGCAAAGGAACAGAATTACGAAATCATCAAGGACCCGAGCTTTATCAGCCACCAGAAGCTGGCCACCAAACTGACCATGTATGGCTATCAGTATATCCATGAGCTGGATGCGGATATCCATCGCTATGAAAAGACCATTTATCATATCGGGCATGAGATGTGCAACCGGATTTATCACGACAATACCTGCATCAATCTCTACAGTTGTATTATGTGGTTTACCTTTATTCCGGTCATCAAAAACCTGATTTCCGGTATGGACTCCACCAATGACGACGTCCTTGAAGATGTTATTTTTGAAACCTTCAAAAAGAATAACAGTTCTATTTTTGAAGTATTTAATCAAAAGACCGTGCCTGAAACCCATTAACCGTTTTCTTCGATAATGACACAGAAAAGCCTGATACAGAGCATTTTACCGGCTCCGCTATCAGGCTTTTTATAATATCTGTTTCATTTTAAAATTCCAACCGGGCATAGACGTCCTTCGGCACATAGGCCCGCACAAAAATACCGTCGGCCCGGTATTCCTCCTCAAGAAGCTGTCCGTATTTCCGGATGACGGCAATATCCCCGGCCCGGCTATACTCAAATACTCTCTCAATCAGCATTTTACTCTGACGTAAGATATCCTCCAGGGTTTCCTTCACCGCATCCAGTCCAATATCTTTTTTGGCCGAAATCTTTAATGTCTTTTCCGCCCGAAAATCCTTCATCACCACATCTTTGTCTTCCAGATGGTCGATTTTATTGAATAAGGTAATTACCGGTTTATCGCCGACTTCCAACTGATTTAATGTATCGTAGACGACATGCATGTGTACGTCCATCTGAGGATTGGATGCATCCACCACATGCAGAATAATATCCGCATATTTCGCCTCTTCCAATGTACTGCGAAAGGCCTGTACCAGATGATGCGGCAATTTTCGGATAAATCCGACCGTATCCGTCAAAAGTACCTCCTGTCCGCTGGAAAGCTTCAAATTCCGGGTCGTCGGGTCCAGAGTTGCAAACAGCTTATCCTCTTCAAGAACATTCGCTCCTGTCAACTGATTGAGCAGCGTGGATTTTCCCGCATTGGTATAGCCGACAATGGCCGCCACAGGCACCGGATTTTTGCTGCGCTGTTGTCTGGCAACTTCTCTGTGACGTTTCACTGACTCCAATTCCTGTTTCAACTGGGAGATACGTTCACGGATAAGCCGCCGGTCCACTTCCAGCTTCTTTTCTCCCGGGCCTCGCGTTCCGATGCCGCCGCCCAAACGGGATAAGGAGCGACCAAGCCCGGTCAGGCGGGTCGCACGGTAACGAAGCTGCGCCAGCTCGACCTGTATCTTTCCCTCTCTGGTGGACGCCCGTTGGGCAAAGATATCCAAAATAATCAACGTCCGGTCCATAACCTTCGTATCCAGCATATCCTGAAGATTCGCCAATTGGGCCGGAGACAGTTCATCGTCACAGATAATGCCGGTCGCATCCGCCTCCCAAATCAATTCCTTTAACTCTTCGATTTTACCCTTCCCAAGATAGGTGCCCGGATGGGGCGCTTCCCGGTTCTGGATTAATTTTCCCACGGTCACGGCCCCGGCCGTGGCCGCCAATTCCGAGAGTTCGTCCAATGACTGGACCGTATCATCGCTTTCCTGAAAGGATACGCCAACCAAAATGACCCGCTCTGTCAATTTCTTTGTTTCATATATATCTGCCATACTACGCTCCTACTGCTGTTTCTATCGAATTCGTGTCTGGATAAATGCCTTTTCTCTGACAGCCTCCGAATCATCCGAATATTTCTCAAGATAAACATTGATATATTCCAGCGCCTTTTCCCAATGACCGGCCCGTTCAGCGGCTGAAATCTGATTTTTTGAAATTACCCGGTCCATAAGCCGGTTATTCAAAGCCACACCCTGGGTAAAAATCGTTTCCGCTTTGTCGTAGTCCTCCATGGACATCAGACACAGACCATATGCGTTGTAAGCCTGGGCGTCATTGGTTACTTCCGCCAGATAGGTTTCAAAATATTGACAGGCCAGCGTGTTATCCGCCGGTGTTTTTAACATGCTAAGCTGTGCAAGACCAAGGTTTGCCGAGACTTCTCCCTTATCCAACGCTTTGCCGAATTTTTCTTCTGCCTGCGTTAAATCGCCCAGTTCCATATAAATCTTTCCCTGATTCACCAAATCCGCACCCTTGCTGCCGCCAAGCTGCAGCGCCTCGTTCAATACGTCTTCGGCATCTCTGGTCTTATTCTGGGCCTTCAGCGCCTCGTAAAGCGCCAGATAGATTTCATAGTTCTTTTTATCCTTTTTAATCGCCGCCCTCAAATCCGCTTCGGCATTGGTGCTGTCTCCGACCTTGACATATTCCAGGCCGCGCAGCATATACGCATCCGCAGACTTTTCCGTATCAACAATCTGTGTATAGGTCATCACGGCGTCCACATATTTTCCGGCCTTATCCTGCGTCTCCGCTTTATAATACAAAATATCTATTTCTGTCGCGGAAAAACGGCTTTCTTTGCCATCCAATGCGTTATCAAAGGATTCCAAAGCTTCATCGTATTTGCCCTGATACAGCAAAGATATGCCCATCGCACGATGCACAAGCTGTATATCCTTATCCCGCTTCATCAGCTCCAGCGCCTTATTAAAGGATTCCATGGCATCATCATAGAGCTTCAGCTCGCTGCGCGCCATCCCCTGATTCATATAATACTCCCCGTTGCCGCTGTCATACTCAATTGCTTTCGTAAAATAGGTATTGGCCATCTCGTAATCTGCCTGCGCATAAGCCTCCAGGCCCTTATTATTCAGTTTATTACCTTCACCAAAATTCCGTATAACAAAAAACAGAACAAAAATCAAGGCAATCACCAAAAGTGCCTGAATGACCCGCCCGGCAATATTCGCCGGACGGCGTTTTTTTCGTTTGGCTGCCGGACGCTTCTTCCTCGAAGTTTTCGCTTCTGCCGGACGTTTTCGCCGCGCCGCTTCGCTTCTTGAAGCTGTCGATTTTGCAGATGTCCGTCTGCCTCCTGCCGTTTTATTTCTATCTGAAAGATTCCCTTCCGGAACTTCTATTTTTCTCGCTCTTCGCCGTTTTTCTTCCATGACTTCCTCCAATTTAATATCATTAATATTATAGGGGGTCGCCGTAAAAAAGGCAAGGCTTTTCAAATTCTTTTCACAGATGGAAATTCCAGCAGCGGCACAGCCAAATCCATACAGGCCACCGCAAAGAACACGCTGCCCGCACCGGCCCCCATCAATTGAAATAAAAGGGTCAAGACGGCCGAGGCCAGAGCAAATGTCCACCGTCCCGCCTTGGACGGCGGCATTGTCTCATAACTCCATATTAAATAAGCCCCGCACAATATGACCGAAGCCGACATCAGATTTCCCGCCCGTCCAACGCCTGAAACCGCCAAAAAGGCCAATGGATACACCGCCGGACACATTCTGCGCGCACACATCCACAAAAGAGAAAAAATGGCAAAAAGCCACAAAGGCTCGATAAACGGTACATCAAAGGGTGCAAACAAAAGCTTGCCTACAAGCACCGGATGCACCGGCGATTTTCCAATGCCGCCAAAAGCCTGCTTTCCCAGAAGAATTGCCGTAATTGAAGCCAAAGCCACCTTCCATAACGGCGTCTCCAACGGAAACAGCAGAGCCAGGAAAAGACCTGTAAAAAAAGCGGAACCGTCCCGAACAGATATATATTCATTTCGAAATGTCTGCCAAAAATATTCGGAAAGCAGGGCGCAAAGAGCGCCGACCACCAACATTCCCGCCAAATGTACGCTGTACTCTGCATTTTTATAAAAAGCGGCTGCAATTAACGGAATCAATCCGATAACGCTCTGTTTCATCACATCATAAATCGTTCCCCGGCGATGAATATGGGGCGCGCTCTGGCTCTGACGTTCCAAAGGCTTGAGCCGTCTGAAAATTTTCCGTTCCCTTGGAACATCAATATAATTCCCCCGGCTTTTATCAGATGTTTTTAAAGACTTTTCCCGAATCCGTCCCTTTTTTACCTGGCCGATATATTCTGTCAGACGCCTTTGTGAAGGGCACACATAGGAACAGAGACCGCATTTAATACAATCCGAAGCCCTTAGCTCCTCCGATACCTTGCCGCCGGCCAGATATTCCGCCTCAATTTTATCCGGCATCAGTCCCTGGGGACAGACCTCCCGGCACAGACCGCAATGGATACAGGGCGAGATAAAAGCCTGTGCCGGCCGCAGCACAAGAAGGCCGCAGGTTTCCCTGGTCACCCATGTATTCGGTCCGTCCACCGTATGGCCCTCCAGCGGTCCGCCATGGATAATGACGGCCTCCGAGGATTTCCCGCCGCAATAGTCTATAATATCCTGGACATTTGTCCCAATCGGTACCCATAAATTTTTCGGAGATTTCACTTCGCCCGAAACTGTAATTCCAACACGGGTCCACGGCTCACCGTCATAAACCCCATCATAAAGGGCCGCCATTTCCGCGACACTGACCACGGCCGCCGAATGTTTTTCCCTTCCAAAAACCTCCTTGCGAAGCATCCTTTCATTGCCGTTTGGATACCGCCGTTTCATGGACAACACCCATATCGGACGCCTGTTCCCCATATTTTTCCCGTATTTCTGCACGGTCCGCTTCATCCGCGCTACGGCGTCAAAGGCATCCTCATTAATACATATATAGACCGATTCCGCTTCCGCAGCCATTGCCCCCAAAATTGCCCCAATCACAATTTTTCCCGGACTTTCCATCATCAAACGGTACCCCGAGGTGATATAGGGCTCATTTGCAAAGCCATTGACAATCAAAGCCTCGGATTTCGGCAGTCTCTTTTTGGACAAACCAATCCGGTGCATGGACTGAATCATGGCCCTTCCTTCAAAATTCATGGCAAAGGGATGCCACGGTCCCGTCTTTGCGTTTTCCTTACGGATTTTTATATAAGGTTCGAAAACTCCCGGCGCCCGCTGATAGTCTTTAATCTCCTCCACATATCCGGCGATACTTGCATGAACGCAGGCCTCATCCTCCGATTCCGCTTCCCCAATAACCTGCCCCCGGCAAACATATTCGCCCGGAAGTACCGTCGGACGGCAGATAGCCTCCCCATTCTGGCTTAAAGAAATACAGACCCGCTCCGGTACATATCCCTCAAAGGACTTTTCCCGGGTCAATTGTTCCCATGCCTCTTCATATACATTTATTCCACGGCCTCTGCCCATGTTGTCACACTCCATCCTCAAATTTCCTCAATAGTATGTGTGGCAAAGATTTGATTTATGCGAAAAAAGTGCCCGATTTCATATTCCCTCTCAATCGAAATATGAAACCAGGCACCTTCGGTTCATCTAAAAATTACTTTTTCTCTTCTTCCATGGATTCCAGAATCGCATCGGCCAAAACATCCAGCTCATTGGCTTTTTCAGCCTTCAAGGTTGAAGCCAGGGACAGACGGCTGTCAATCACTGTCATGTTTTTCAGCTCTTCCTGAATAAATTTCTCCATCAAATCACCGGACTTGCAAGCCCAGGAACCGTTTTCCACAATGGCAAAGGTTCTGTTCTGAAGATTCAGCGCTTTCATATCCATCAGATAATTGTGCATCACCGGATAGATTCCCAGATTATAAGTAACGCTGGCAAGAACAATATGACTCAGACGGAAAGTTTCTGAAATCAGGTAAGATACATGGGTATTGGATACGTCATACATAACCACATTGGTCATACCCTTTTCACAGAGCTTGGCGGCCAGCGCCTGAGCTGCGGCTTCTGTGTTGCCGTACATCGACGCATAAGCAATCATAACGCCCTTTTCTTCCGGTTCATAAGTACTCCAGTGCTGATATTTGTCCAAAAGATAACCGAAATCGGAACGCCATACCGGACCATGCAGCGGGCAGATATATTTAATATCGTTGACAATGCCTGCCGCCTTTTTCAAAAGAAGCTGTACATGCGGTCCGTATTTTCCGACAATGTTTGTATAATAACGTCTTGCATGGTCAATCCAGTCACGGTCAAAATTCACTTCGTCATTAAAAAGCTTACCATCCAAAGCGCCAAAGGAGCCGAAAGCATCCGCCGCAAACAGTGCGCCGTTGGTTACGTCAAAGGTTACCATGGCTTCTGGCCAGTGTACCATCGGCGCGGCCACAAAGGTCACCGTATGCTTTCCAAAGCAGCGTGTATCGCCTTCTTTAACTTCATCCAACGTATGTCCGTCGATATGGAAATCAAACTGGCGCATCAGCATGAACGCCTTTTCCGTACTGATAATCGTTACATCCGGATAACGGAGAAGCACTTCCTCGATAGAAGCACCGTGGTCCGGCTCCATATGATTAATAATCATATAATCCAAAGGACGGCCGTTCAGCACGTGTTCCAGATTATCAAGGAACTGACGGCAGGAGGACCAGTCAATCGTATCAAAGAGGACTGTCTTTTCATCCATCAGTACATAAGCATTATAGGAAACCCCTTCCGGGATTGGATGTATATTTTCAAATAAAGACAGACGGTGGTCATTGGCACCAATCCAATATAAATCTTCTGTTACATTTCTGACACAATACATGGCTCTTCCTCCTATTCTTCAATAAACTGTTCTTTGCCTTCGCCACATTCCGGACATACCCACTCTTCCGGTAATTTTTCAAATAACGTTCCAGGCAATACTTCACTCTCTTCGTCGCCCAACTCCGGATTATATTCGTATCCGCAGCCGCTGCAGATATAACTCTTGCCAATCGGTTCAGCCTTCGGCGGTTTCGGACGTTTCATCTTCACCATCGGTACCGGCGCCGGCTGTTTTGGTTCTCCATTATCCAAAGCCTGCGTCAGCAGCGGAAGGATTTCCATAACGTCGCCCACAATACCATAATCACAGTTCTTGAAAATCGGCGCATTGCCGTTTTTATTAATCGCTACAATCGTAGAAGCGTCTTTAATACCTTTAAGATGCTGGCTGGCTCCGGAAATACCGCAGGCAATATAGAGATTTCCGAGGAATTTCTGTCCGGACATGCCGACATAGCGGTCCATAGGAACATATTTCAATGTTTCGGCTACCGGACGGGAGGAGCCAATCGCTGCGCCAGCCGCTGCGGCCAAGTCTTCAATCAATTTCATATTTTTCTTTTCCCCGATACCTTTTCCGGCGCTGACAACACGTTCTGCCTGGGTAATCGGCGTATCAATTGCGATTCCAACGCTAAAATCATATCCGTCTTTTTTAAGATTTTCTACCAGAGAAGCTACTTTTTCTTCCGGGCTGCCGCTCTTGAAAATCATTTTCTTACGGATGCCTGTCACAGCCGGTTTTTTAGCCACGCTGCGGCTGCCTCCGCCGGAAGAAGATTTCGGCAGTTTTCCGATTAAATGGGACGCAATAACAACTCTCTGGATTTCGTTGGTTCCTTCGTAAATTGTCGTAATCTTGGCGTCTCTGTATGCCCGTTCTACTTCCATACCCTTTAAGAAGCCGCTGCCGCCGAAAATCTGTAAAGCGTCGTTGGTAACTTCCAAAGCGATATCTGAAGCGTACATTTTCGCCATGGCCGCTTCCATTGCATATGGCTCATGGTATTCTTTCAATTCTGCCGCGCTGTAAATGAGCATCCGGGCACAGCGGAGTTTTGTCGCCATATCGGCCAGCTTAAAGGAAATGGTCTGCTGCTGGCAGATTGGTTTTCCGAACTGTTCTCTTTCTTTTGAATATTCCAACGCATTTTCATAAGCGCCCTGAGCAATACCGAGAGCCTGGGAAGCGATACCGATACGGCCGCCGTCCAGCGTTGACATGGCAATCTTAAATCCGTCGCCTTCTTTTCCAAGAAGATTTTCCTTCGGAACCTTTACGTCATTAAAAATCAATTCTGCTGTGGAAGAGGAACGAATACCCATCTTGTCATAGTGGTCGCCAAACTCAAAGCCTTCCCAGCCTTTTTCAACAATAAATGCAGAAATACCCTTTGTTCCAATATCCGGCGTCGTTACGGCAAACACAACATATGTATCCGCTTTCGGTGCATTCGTAATAAAAATCTTGCCGCCGTTCAGTAAATAATAATCGCCCTGTAAAACCGCCGTTGTCTCTGTTCCGCCTGCGTCTGAACCCGCATTCGGCTCGGTCAGGCCAAAGGCGCCAATCTTTTCGCCCTTTGCCAGCGGCACAAGATATTTCTGTTTCTGCTCTTCCGTACCATAGGCAAAAATCGGCCAGCTTCCGAGGGACACATGGGCCGAAAGGATAACTCCCGTACCACCGTCAACTCTGGATAATTCTTCGACTGCAATGGCATAGCTCATAACATCAAGTCCTGCGCCGCCATACTCCTTTGGATATGGAATTCCCATGAGTCCCATCTCACCCATCTTCTTTACGGCGTCCATAGGAAATTCATTATTCTGGTCCAACATAAAAGCAATCGGTTTAACCTCTTCTTCCGCAAATTTCCGAATCACCTGACGAAATTCCTCATGAGCTTCTGTCGTTTTAAAATACATCGCTACTCCTCCTTTTTACATAAATCCTGATATTTTTGTCCGCTTTTGTTATATAAAAGAGAACTGTCCAAAACCACATCTTTGGACATCCTTCACGTCCAACTTAAATGCCAATCATATCGGCAAGGGTATGTTTCTTTAACTCCTCATCCAATACATGCTGAATACCCTTCAGATTATTATGAATCCTGCAGCAATTGTGATTCCGACGCCGCCTGGAACAGTCATATCCCGGCTGCATACAGGCCGAAACATGCATATCGCTCCCCATGACTTGCATCAATTCAAAAAGCGTTATCTTCTTTAAATCACACTTCAGGCGGCATCCTCCGCCATTTCCCCGGGTAATTTCCACCATCCCGGCTTTGGCCAGCTTTTTTAATATCTTGTAGCCAAACTGCTGAGGCGCCAATTCCCGGTCGCATATATCATTCATCGTCATCTGTTCACCCGCTGACAATGCCGAAAGCATCCGCAGTGAATAGTCAATTTCCTTTGTAACCAGCATATTGTACACACCCTGTTCTCCTTTTATGATTTTATACTATCAAACTTGATAAATTTTGTCAAGTTATATTATGGAATTTTATAAAAATTATTCATTATTATTCCATAATAAAAAAGAAGTCCACCTTAATTTTCAGACTTCTTTTTCATATACGTTTTATTTAAAATGCAATAACAATACCGCCGTCATTGGCGTAAAGCGTTCCCACTCCCGCCGTATCGGCAATAATAATCTGTTTAAACGGATACCGTTTCGCAATTTCTTCTTTGACATACTGGGCTCTCTCCGGACAGTTGCAATGGGAAATGCCAAAAATACGGTTTTCAAAATCCGATACTCTGCTGCCGACTTCCTCAATCATCTTCTTCAGGGCCTTTTTTGTTCCCCTTCCTATGGCGCATTGTTCAATGGTGCCTTCCGGCGTTCCCATCATAACCGGTTTAATATTTAATACGCTGACAAGCGCGGCCTTCATCCCGGTCAACCGTCCGTTTTTACGGAGAGTTTCCAGGTTCTCCAGAACAAACAGGGTTTCCCGGCGGCGGATATATGCTTCCACCTGCGCGACAATCTCTTCAAAGGAAGCGCCGGCCTCGGCACATTCCTGAATTTTTAAGGCTACAAGTGTTTCGCCAATACAGGCAGAACGCGAATTAAATACATATACTTTTTTATTTGGAAATTCTTCTTCCACCAGCCGCTGGCCAAGCACGGCGCTGTTATAAGAACCGCTCAGTTCTGCGGAGAGGGTTACGCAAAAGGCGGTCACCTCATCTTCGCCAAAGGCTTTCTTATACTCTTCCGGCGATGGACAACTGGATTTCGGACATCCCTCATAATCTGCCACAGCCTTAATAAATTTTTTCTGGTCAAAGGATGCGTCATCGACAAAATCCACACCATCCACCTGCAGCGTCAAAGAAACAATTTTAATTTTTCCTTCCTTTTTCATCTCCGGTGTCAAATCCAGACAGCTGTCTCCAATAATGCGATAGTCCATTTTTATTTCCTCCACACGTAGTTTTCATTACTACTAATCATAGCACAGAAAGTGTTAAACGTCAACACTTTATACAATGACTGAGAATATCAATGGCCTTATCTATTTTTTCTCTGTCAATACCGGAATAATTCAGCACAATGACATGCTGCCTGGCCTGTTCCGGCTGATGATAATATCCGGACAGACAGGAAATTCTCAGACCCATCCGGCCGGCCAGCCTTTCAAGGTCATCATCCGACAGCTCCGTATCCATTTCCATCAAAAAATGCAGCCCGGAGTTTTCCTCTTTAATCCGTATTTTATCCGACAGCGGACTTTTTCGTATACTTTCCAGAAGAATGTCCCTCTGATTCCGGTAGTAATTACGCATCCGATTAATATGCTTTTCAAAATATCCGCCGGAAATAAACCGGGCCAGCGTATACTGTTCAAAATTTGAAACCGTACAGGAATAAAAGCCCAGTTTCTCATAAAACTGCTGCAACAATTTCTGCGGCAGCACCATATAACTGATACGAATCGTTGAGGACAGACTTTTACTGAAAGTATTCATATAAATGACCTTATCCATCACATCAATGCTCTGCAGCGCCGGAATCGGCCGCCCAAGCAGCCTGAATTCACTGTCATAATCATCCTCGATAATGTATCGCCGTTCACTTTTTGAAGCCCATCCGAGCAATTCATAGCGCCGACTGATTGGCGTCACCGTTCCCGTCGGATAATGGTGAGATGGCGATAAATGAAGAATATCCGCCCCGGAATTTTCCAGAACCTCCGTCCGGACACCGCTCTCATCCATCGGTATGTAACACACCTTCACACCATGGCTTGTATATATCTTGGCAATTTTTTCATATCCCGGGTCTTCAATGGCATAGACCGCTTCATTTCCAAAAAGCTGAATGAGAAGGCCATATAAATATTCCGTCCCGGCCCCGATAATAATCTGCTCCGGCGAAACGCCGATTCCCCGAAATTGATATAAATGCTCGGCAATGGCCCTTCGAAGCTCCATAATTCCTCCGGCCGGCGGCGGAAGCAGCAATGTGGAATCCTCCCCGGATAGAACTTCCCTGGTCAGTTTTGCCCATATCGAAAAGGGAAAATTATTATGGCTCGTCCGGTTACTTATAAAATCTGCAAAACAGGGCGTTTCCCCCGGTGTTTCCTGCAAATGCACGACGCGCTCCGGCTTCTTCTCCGAAAATGTTTTTACCTCCGAAACAAAGTAGCCGCGCTTTGGTATCGAATAAATGTAGCCCTCCGCCATCAATTGGGCATAGGCATTTTCAACTGTAATCGTACTTATATCCAGATTTTTTGCAAAACTCCGTTTTGAAGGCAGCTTGTCACCGGATTTCAGCTTTCCGTTCATAATATCCTTCTTAATACATTTATATAAATGTTCATACAAACTGTCTGACCCTAAATTAACAAAAGAATAGGTAAGCATCCCACTTCTGACCTCCAATCTGACCATTTTAAATTATTCCTGATTGAACATTTTCATATGGCCAAAATGAATTATAATTCATATTATAAATTTTGTAAAGTATTAAAGCAAAGGAGAACCTTATGAATAATGAAAGATATGCGTTAAATAAAGAACTTGCACAAATGTTAAAAGGCGGCGTCATCATGGATGTAACCACACCGGAACAGGCCGTCATCGCTCAGGAGGCCGGCGCCTGCGCTGTCATGGCTCTGGAACGTATTCCGGCCGATATCCGTGCCGCCGGCGGTGTAGCCCGTATGAGTGACCCGAAAATGATTCGCGGTATCCAGGAGGCTGTTTCTATCCCGGTTATGGCCAAATGCCGGATTGGACATTTTGTAGAAGCCCAGATTCTGGAAGCTATTGAAATTGACTATATTGATGAAAGCGAAGTTCTCACTCCGGCCGACGATGTATACCATATCGACAAAACCCGCTTTAAAGTACCTTTTGTCTGCGGCGCCAGAGATTTGGGCGAAGCATTACGCCGTATCAACGAAGGCGCTTCCATGATTCGTACAAAGGGTGAACCGGGAACCGGCGACGTTGTCCAGGCGGTCAGCCATATGCGCCAGATGAACCGTCAGATTGCCCAGATTACTTCCATGCGTGCGGACGAGCTTTTTGACGAAGCAAAAAAACTCCAGGTTCCTTACGACCTTGTATTATATGTCCATGACCACGGCCGTCTTCCTGTTGTCAATTTTGCTGCCGGTGGTGTGGCTACTCCGGCCGACGCCGCTTTAATGATGCAGCTCGGTGCTGAAGGTGTTTTCGTTGGCTCCGGTATTTTCAAATCGGGTAATCCTAAAAAACGGGCCAACGCCATCGTCAAGGCCGTCACCAACTATACCGATGCCAAAATGATTGCCGAACTTTCCGAAGATTTAGGCGAAGCTATGGTCGGTATTAACGCCCAGGAAATCGAACTTCTGATGGCGGAACGGGGGAAATAATATGCGTATCGGAATCACCGCCGTTCAAGGCGCTTTCGCAGAACATGAACAGGTTCTGAAAAAATTAAATGTCGATTATGTGGAACTACGAAAAGCCGAGGATTTAAACACGCCCATCGACGGTCTGATTCTTCCCGGCGGTGAAAGCACTGTTCAGGGAAAACTGTTGAAAGAGCTTGACATGTTTGAGGCGCTTCGTGAAAAAATTCAGAATGGGCTGCCCGTATTGGCGACCTGCGCCGGACTTATCCTTCTGGCCGAAAAGCTTTCCAACGACAGTCATACATATTTCGCGACCCTTCCTGTCACTGTCCGCCGTAACGCTTACGGACGCCAGCTCGGCAGCTTCCATACCCTATCTGACTTTGGCCCGGAAAAAAACGTTCCAATGACCTTTATCCGTGCCCCGTTTATCGAACAGGCCCGGGAGGACGTGGATATTCTGGCCCGTGTC
>CABUAW010000054.1 GCA_902489645.1 uncultured Lachnospiraceae bacterium
CGGTGGAAACAATGGGCTTACGCACTTCATCCACCGGCCCGCTCCAAATTCCGAGATGCTTCATCACGCTGAAAATACCATTGGTCAACTGATAGCCGTACTCTTTTGTAATTCGCATACCCACGCCCATCTCGGCCACCAATGTCGGAACACCGGCCTTATTCAAGCTGTGAGCCAGCGTAGATTCCAGTACCGTGGCCGCCGCATGAATCCAGATATAATCCACATTCATTTTTAATGCAAGGGGAACAAGCCGCTCCGCCGTTTCTTCACTAATACGAATCTGAGGAATTTCCTTCAAAAAAATATTACTGGCATGAATATCCACACACAGGTCCGCGCCCTTAATATCTTCAATCACCTGATGGGCCGTGTATTCGGCCAGACTTCCGTCCAGATTCCCCGGAAATATCCGGTTCATATCCAGGTCAAACTTCGGAATTCCCCGGGTAATCGTATCGATTCCCAAAGGGTTCAGGGCCGGAAACACATCCACAATACCGTTCAGATATTCTTTATGTTCATTAATACGCCGTATAACCTCATAACAGCAAAACTGCCCTTCCAGCTCATCACCATGGGTCCCCGTCACAATAACCATCCGTTTCGGGCGCTCCACCGGATGTTCCGGCTCCAGCCGGTTTTTCTCAATCCGCATCATTTCATCCACAGGCAATGCGGACGCAACCACTGATTCTATCATTTTACTTCCTCCACATGTACAAAAATTTCCTGACTTTGACAGACATTACCCTTAAAACCGCCGCGAAGCACGCTGCAATCCAGAGCGTTTCTTCCGTGGGCCAGTTTTATGTAGGTTTCATCGGCCATCAGGTTATTCGTCGGGTCCAGTCCGTACCAGCTTCCATCGGAAAACACCTCGACCCAGGCATGAGTATGCCCCTCGCCCAACATAAATCCGGCAACATAGCGCGCCGGGATTTTGGCATAAAGGCACATCGCCGCCAGCATATGGGCATAATCCTGACATACGCCCCGCCCCAGTGCAAAGGCTTCGGCCGCCGTCGTCGTCGTCCTGGTCACATTCTGTCGGTAATCAAAATTTGCATAAAGACCGTTCATCAAACAAAGTGCCTTTGAAAGTACATTTCTGTCACTTCCGCAGGCATCTTTTCCGAGTAAATTTTCCGTAAGCGCTTCCATGGCCGGGCTGGTCTGTGTAAATTCCGTCGGGTAGGCGAATATCGGATGCCATTTTTTTCTCGCTCTGCTCAAATCGACCGTGACCTCGCCGAAGCTTCTAAATCCAAAACTACGGTGCGGCCTGGCAATAAAGCCCTGAACTGTCGTATTTTCCCAGAAATCTCTCTGAATTTTGACCCCGGTTTCCGGCCAGATGTCCATTCCGTAACATTCCAGATGCTGACGTTCTTCCTCTTTCGGAAGACAGCGAAGCAGAAAACCGTGGTCAATCACATCTCTGTCAAATTTTACCGACGTCCGATATTCAAATTTTAATCGCTTCATCAATAGTCCTCAAAGAACTTATTGACACATTCCAGAGCCTGCCCCCGACTGGCCCGCTCCGGGTCTCCGGCCATGATAATTGAATGAAGCCGACTAGAGCTGCGGTGGTCATAGCTGATATGCACCCGTCCAAGACGACCCATCAGCTTATCAAATTCCCGCTCAATCGTATCATAAGGAAAATCCAGCCGCAAATATAAATCCAGCCGCTCAATATAGCGTCCGGCCTTAATCAGATTCCGACATTCGTCGTCTAAAACATAATCGTCCAGACAGCCCCAATAGGCCAGCATATAATCGGATACTTTCTGAATTTCAAACAACGCTGTCTTACTATTTCGAATCCGTTTCAGCTTGTTCAGGGCCAGTTCCAGATAAGACAGGGTGGTCGAACTGATTTCATTTCGAAGCATAATCGCATTATCCACCGCCCGGGTCAAATTGGACACAATCGAGTTCGGGTCCGACTCATCAAAAAGATATCTGTCAAAAAAATCTTCCACGCTTGTATAAATCGACGGAATTGACAGCTTTTCACAATATTCCTCATAACCGTTCATATTGCGGTCAATCATATCATCATAATACTGGCTAAACACCTGGAGGGTTGTATACACCCTTTCACTGTAACGTCCGAGCCATAAAAGATTACTTGCTTTAACTACCGAGATAATACCCATGTGTCTTTAAATCCTCCTCCCTGAGACGAATTCACAACAAAGGAATCCGGGTTTCTTGAAAACCGGGTCAGACCGCTTTTCCAAACCTTTATTTCTTTACCATAAAGAACAAATGCTCTCAAATCCGCTTTTCGTTCCACCGTACCGCCGCCCTCGACGATTTCCAAATCCTTAAAATCAATCACTTCCTGGGCAATAAAACGGCGGGACTCCCGCGTAATCAGCTGACGCATTTCTTCCAGCTTTTCATCATCCAAATCTTTTCCGAAAATAACGCCGTATCCTCCCGCTTCCGCCACGTCCTTGACAACAAGCTTTTTCAGATTCTCCAGGACATACTTCCTGTCCTCCTCAAAATAAGGCAGGTAGGTCGGCGCATTTTTCAACAACGGTTTTTCATGTAAATAGTATTCAATCATTTTCGGAACAAAATAATAAATTCCCTTATCATCGCCGATTCCGTTGCCCGGAGCGTTGACCAGGGCCACATGGCCGGCTTTATAGACCGACATAATGCCCGGCACGCCGATGACGGATTCCGGATTAAAGGTCAGCGGGTCCATATATTCATCGGAAATTCGGTGATACACCGCCCCGACCCTTTTTGGCCGTTCCGAATAATCTTTATAATACAAAACATCATTTTCCACATAGAGGTCACTTGGCATCGCCAATATCGAATAGGTTTTCTCTGCGAGATAGGAATGTTCAAAAAATGCCGCATTATAACGCCCCGGTGTCAGAATAACATTGATACCTCCCGTATTCACATAATCCATCATTTCTTTCAGCATTTTGGCGTAGTCCCGGTTATCTGCAATGGCATTATTGGAAAAGGTTCCCGGACTGACTCTGCGGCATATATTCCGCGCAATAAGGGGATAGGACGCACCGGAAGGAATTCGCAGATTATCCTCTAAAATATACCACTCGCCATCCTTGCCCTCCACCAGGTCAATTCCTGAAATATGGCTATGTATACCGTGAACCGGATGAATTCCGTCACACTCCGGGAGAAAACCGCTGGAAGAAAACACAAAGGATTCCGGTATAACGCCGTCCTCAATAATTTTTTTCTCCGAATAAATATCCTCCAGGAAACAATTCAACGCCTTCACCCTCTGAATCAGACCTCTTTCCAGATGGTCAAATTTCACCTTCGGAATTATCCTCGGAATCGGGTCAAAGGGAAATAACTGCTCTTTAAATTCACCGTTTTTATACAAACCAAACCGGACGCCGTATCTGGCCAGCAAATCATTGATACATTCAATATGCTCTCTTAATTCTTTCATAACTCCCATCTCCTGTCCTCTATTAGGAACCAATTTTATACATCCGCCGGGTTCCCAGGATGTTAAAAAAGGCGCTCTTATTCCTAAGAGCGCCTTTGCTTGATTAAAGCATACGCCTTTCCGGCGCTTTTGTCAATGCATTATTCTCCATAATTTTACATTTACTATTTTCTTCACATATGCTATTATTTAATTATATTAATATAACTTCTGTTTTTTATTAAAATCATTAATAATTGAGGTGACTTATGGACATTAATTACGAATTATATAAAGTATTTTATTACGTTGCCAAAACATTAAGCTTTTCCGAAGCATCCAAAAAGCTTTTTATCTCCCAATCGGCCGTCAGTCAATCCATCAAGGCTCTGGAAAAAAAACTGGAGCAGACACTTTTTATCCGAAGTACCAAACGGGTTAAAATGACTCCGGAGGGAGAAATTCTTTTTAAACACATCGAACCGGCCATCAATCTGATTATCCGCGGAGAAAATCAGATTATGGATGCCAAAGCATTAAACGGCGGACAACTGCGTATCGGCGCCAGCGATACCATCTGCCGCTATTATCTTGTGCCTTATCTGAAAGAATTCCACGAACATTTTCCAAATGTACACATTAAAGTAACCAATGCCACTTCGGCCCGCTGTGTCGATTTACTGGAAAATGAACTGGTCGATTTGATTGTAACCAATTCGCCAAATCCCCGGATGAACGCCATCCGCAATGTCCGTAAGGTCCGTGAATTCCATGACGTATTTATCGCCAATGAAAATTTCAGCCATTTAAAAAACAAACGGCTGGAGCTGGAAGAATTACTCAGCTATCCGATTCTTATGCTGGATAAGGCCAGCCTGACCAGCGAATTTCTCCACAGCCTTTTTCAGCAGCATCAGCTGGACCTGGTTCCTGAAATTGAACTGAGCAGCAACGACCTGCTTATCGACCTGGCCCGCATCGGCCTTGGCATTGCCTTTATTCCGGACTTTTGTCTGCCGGAAAAGGAATCCGATTTATTTATCATCCGCACCCGCGAAATACTCCCGTCCCGCCAGCTCGTCGTCGGTTATAATGACAAAGCGCCTCTCTCCGAGGCCGCCCAGTATTTCATCGATATTCTCGTATAATAAAAAAAGATGGTTCCGCAGCATTTTTCGCTCTTCGGAATCATCTTTTTTATTTCTTCATTGTTATTCTTTATTCACCGTCAAATAATTCATCGAATTCTTCACTGTCCAACAGCTCGTCAAATGCATCCGATACGGTTTCCCATTCTTCGTCGGTTTCGATATCTTCCAACTGAACGTCTTCTGCATTTTCAGCGGCAATAAAACGGTAAATATAAACTTCATCTTCATCCACGCCCTGGTCTTCAAAAGGAAGTAAGGCAATGTAGTTTCTCTCGCCTACTGGAAATACGGCAATCACCGCACATTCGATTTCAGCGCCGTCATCAAAGCTCAATGTCATTGTATCGTCATCTTTCGGAATAAATGTTCCCATGTTTCTACCTCAACTTTCTTTTCGAGTATTTTCGCTCACCTTCACTCTACCAGATTATTCCCTAAAAAGCAAGGAATTCTCCAACAAAAGGCGACATTTCCGAAGGTTTGCCATAGCGTTCCCGGGTAAAGTAAACCCGCAGGTCATTTTTCGCCCGGGTCATAGCCACATAAAACATGCGCCGCTCCTCTTCTTTATCGGATTCGGTTGCCGCTTTTTTATGGGGCATAAGCCCTTCATTGGCATCGGGAATATAGACCACATCATATTCCAGTCCCTTGGCTCCGTGCATGGTGAGCAGCCGAATCCCCTCTGCCGCTTCAAACCGCTGTCTGGAACGGATTTTTAAAGTTTCCGAATACTGCCCGATGGCCTCAAACCATTCCTCCCATGTTTTATAGGCATGACTTTTATCCATCAGCTCATCCAGGACCTCCAGCAAGTCATCGTCTTTGATTCCCCGGCCCATGGCATATTCCTTCAAATATGCATCATAGCCGATGGAATGACGAATATACTGAATGGCCGGATATGGCCCCATGGATGCCAGCATATACAAATCATACTCCAACTGTTCGATTCGCTCCAGCATCCATTCCCGGTTTTCCAGATAGTCTTTCACATGGGAGAGACTGACCGGCTCTTCATCCAGATAAGCCCTGGAAATATAACGGTTTGGCCGATTGATAATCCGAAGATAATCGGCCCGGGAATTTTGGCCGAAGGCGATATTCATATAGGCAAAAATGTCCTTTGCAATCCAATGTTCGTAGATATTCGGCACCGAATCCTTCATGACAAAGGGCACATTATAAACCATAAGCTGTTCCACAAGGCCGCTCATTTGAATATTGGTCCGGAAAATAACCGCCATCTGCTCCCAGGCAACCCCCTGCTGTTCATGCATATCTACAATTTCCCGTATCATTTTCAAATACTGGTCCGCAGGCTTACAAAAAGCCTTTACCAATATTTCACGGCCCTTTTCCCTGGATGCCGTCATATGCTTGGCATAGCGGTGTTCATTATGCTGAATCAGGCCCTCAGCCCGTGCCACAATGGCTCCCGTAGAACGGTAATTTTTATTTAATACCGCCATTTTTGCCTCAGGATAGTCCCTGGTAAAGCCCAGAAGAATCTCCGGTTTGGCGCCGCGAAACCGATAAATCGACTGGTCGTCGTCGCCCACCACAAAGAGATTATTTTCCGGTTTGGCGAGCATCCGTATAATTTCATATTGAATCCGGTTAATATCCTGAAATTCATCAATCAATATATACTTATATTTTTTCTGCCAGGCCAGCGATATATCCGGCCGCTCCTTAAAAAGCTGCCAGGTTTGAACAAGCATATCGTCATAATCCAGCCGCCGCATCCGCCGGAGTTTTTGCTCATAGCCCATATAGATTTCCTCAAAGACATCCTTTGAACAATTGGACGAATAAAAATGCTCCAGGGGCATCATATCTCCTTTAACCCGGCTGATTTCTCCGGCAATATTCATCAGAAAATCCTTTTCGTCATCCATCTCCACATCTATCTGATGGACAATATCCCGGAGAATCCCATATTTTTCATCCTCGGATAAAATATTTTCCACCCGGTAATTGTAGGAATATTTCAAAATCGTAAAAAAGACGGCATGGAAGGTTCCGAAGCTCACCGGCAGATGGCGGCCGCCCATCAACCGGTCAAACCGGCTCCGCATTTCCCCCGCCGCAGCCCGTGTAAAGGTCACCACAAGAATATTACCCGGAGCCACACCGGCTTTTTCAATGAGCCACTGTGTCCTCCGGGTAATCACAAGGGTTTTTCCCGAACCGGGGCCGGCCAGTACAAGCATCGGTCCCCGGTCATGTTCAATTGCTTTTTTCTGGGCGCTGTCTACTTGCATGCTTCCAGCTTTTCAATGGCGCTTCGGATTCTTGCCAAAGATTCCTCTTTGCCGATGACTTCCATAATTTCTGTCGCTCCGGCCGGTGTCATCTGCTTGCCGGAAACTGCGGTACGGATTGGCCACATCACATAACCGTTTTTATAACCTTTTTCCTTGACGAATTCTACAAGACGACCATAGAGTGCGTCGTTACTGTAATCCTCCTGGGCTTCCAGTACCGGAAGAACTTCTTTCAGTACCGTAAGCGAGGTCTGTGCATTGGTTTTCATCTTTTTATGCGTGTACATGGCCACATCATATTCCGGTACGGCTTCAAAGAAATCGATGAGCGCCGGAATATCCGGAAAGATTTCAATACGTGTCTTGACCATCTCCGCAATCTTTCTGACATCCACATCTCTGTGAATCGTTTCTTTAATAAACGGCAGAGCCTTTTCATAAAATGTGTCAAAATCCATGGCCTTAATATATTCGCCATTCATCCATTTTAACTTTGTCATATCAAATACCGCCGGAGATTTGCTCATATGGCGGTAATCAAAGGCCTTCACCAGCTCTTCCAGGCTGTAAATCTCCCGATTCTCTTCCGGGCTCCATCCAAGCAGAGCCACGTAGTTGACAACGGCCTCTGTGACAAAGCCCTGTTCCAATAAATCTTCAAAAGAGGAATGGCCGCTGCGCTTACTCAGCTTTTTGTGTTCTTCATCCGTAATCAACGGACAATGTACATAGGTCGGAACTTCCCATCCAAAGGCCTCGTAAAGACGGTTATATTTTGGTGAAGAAGACAAATATTCGTTTCCTCGGACAACATGGGTAATGCCCATCAAATGGTCGTCCACCACATTGGCAAAGTTATAGGTCGGATAGCCGTCGGATTTAATAAGCACCATATCGTCCAATTCCGCATTATCCACGCTGATATCCCCGTAAATGTCATCATGGAAGGTCGTCGTTCCTTCCGTCGGATTGTTCTGGCGGATAACATACGGAATACCGGATGCCAGTTTTTCTTCAACCTCTTCTTTGGAAAGATGGAGACAATGCTTGTCATAGACCATAATCTCCTTACCGGCCACCTCCTGTTTCAGACTTTCCAGACGTTCTTTATCACAGAAGCAGTAATAAGCCTCTCCTTTATCAATTAATTTTTTTGCATATTCCATATAAATTCCGGCTTTATGGCGTTCACTCTGAACATATGGGCCGCAGCCGCCGTCCTTATCCGGTCCTTCATCATGAATCAGGCCGGTTTTTTCAAGGGTACGGTTAATAATATCCACAGCGCCTTCCACAAAGCGTTCCTGGTCCGTATCCTCGATTCTCAAAAGGAAATCGCCGCCTTCATGCTTGGCAATCAAATAGGCATATAATGCTGTTCTTAAATTTCCCACATGCATCCGTCCTGTCGGACTTGGCGCAAACCGTGTTCTGACTTTCTTATCCATCTTTAATCGACTCCTCATTTCTGCATATTCAAAACATTCACCCTGTATCATATCACATTCTGACACGGGGTGAAAGCATTTATTTTTATTTCTTATTTTAGCACGTGTTTTATCCTCGGAACGACCTGATTTGATACAATACCAATCAACATCCCGGTGATTGTTCCGGCAATCAGCAGCGGCGGCAGATAGGAAATAAGATGAATATTTTCCACAACTGCCATGGCCACTATAAGCTGCCCCACATTATGAAGAATACCTCCGGCTACACTGACGCCAATCATGGAAAAATTCGGTATTTTTTTCAGCAGCAGCATCCCGCAAAAGCTTAAAATGCCGCCGGCCAGACTATAGAGCATGGCCGCCAGACTTCCGAAGGTCACTGAGACAAGCAAAATACGAATCATGGATACGGCAAAAGCCATCGGCGCCCCCATCGTATAAAGAGCCACCACCACGACCAGGTTGGCCAGTCCCAGTTTCATCCCCGGAACACCTAAATTTATCGGTATAAGTACCTCTACATAACTAAATATCATCGCCAGAGCTGTAAACATTCCGGCCATCGCAACTTTTTTAGACATAATCCATCCTTCACACACCGATATGACTCGGCGCCTTCACTATGCATCAATATCCTTTGCTTCCTCGCCTTCGGTAATCTCAAGAACCACTTTATGAGGCAGGCAGACAATCGTTTCATTCACCTTATCAATCGGGGCATGTTCCACACAATACTGGTCCGGGCAATCCGCTTCCAGCATAGAGACAACGCCGTCTTTAATCTGAAACCGGTTATGCCAGCCGTCCATATCCAATGAAATCTCCTGGTCTTCCGCCAAATCGTAGGTACCGTAAACCTCGCCGCCAATGCTCACCGTCAGAGTACCCCCGGGTTTTTTATCTCCCAGATTCATAAAGATAAGCGCGGCGGCGGCCAGGCAGAGAACCACACAAATTAACAGGATATCACCTTTTTTCATAGCCGCCCCTACTTTTTCTCAATCTGATTCATCATGACAAAATCGTCTTCCGAATCCACATAATTTATAGTTACCCTATCTTCCGGTTTAAGCACAGCCAGTACGTCGTCAAGCTGAATCGAGGCCATAAACACTTTATCCGAACCGGAAACCTGAACATAAAAGTAAGTATTTCCATCCTTTACGGCCGAATCTATCTGAAGAACACGGCCTGTGATTTCCGACAAATCGCCGGTATCGATGACCTGTCCCGAAGACAATTGTTTGACATAGACCGAGTAGGCTTCATTTAACGTATCCCCGATGGCAACCTGCTGATATTTTTCCACATTGACAAAGGCAAACTTCTTAACCAGCCCTGCATTATCTTTCAGGGATACAAGGTAGGTCGGCTGGCTTCCAATATTAAGAAGTACCGGGAAAGTCGCGTTATAAGCCAGATTCTGAACCTGCCCCTCTGCCGATTCCATCGCCGAATACTCCGTAGCGCCGGACACGATATAATAATGGGCTTCCTTTGTCCGCATATTGACAAGGACAAGACCGATGTTGGACTCATCATTTCCCACAGATGTCAGACCTGTATAGAGCCATACGTCGTCATCCAGAGCCAGATAATTATAACCGCCGGAAGTCATGCAGACGTCCTTCTGGCCAATCAGGGTATTGATATAGCCATTTTTATACTGGCCCCAATAATTAATCTGTTCCACAATAATATCTGCCGAATAGGCTCTGTCAACCCATTCCGGACAATCTTCAATGTCATAATAAGTCGAATCACCATTGCAGGCATCCACAATAACCACACCGGCCACGTCCCGGCCGCCGAACAGGCCAATCGTATAATTAATCACCGGACAAATCCAGTAAGGCTTTCCGTCATCATCCACCTCAAAGGAGTAATCCTCAAAAATCTTTGTCGGATATTTAAACCGCAGATGTCTGTCCAAATCTCTGAAAAAGTATTCCCCCGGCGAATATTTGATGCCGTGTTCCAACTGAACAAGCTCCACATCCTGAGTAGCCATATTGACAGAAATATATCCCGGTATTCCCGCAGACTGGTTGTTGAACCATTTGATGATATTCCCATAACGCAGCGGAGCCACCCGGGTTGGCACGTCCCGGTAATTAATCTGAGTGTAAGAATAGCTATATTCATCCACTTCAAACTGGGAAATGAGATTGACCAGCTCACCGATTTTCCGGTTGCCAAGACGCACCGCCGAATCCCGGTCAACAATCGGTACATCATTCATGGAAATCTGGGTGATGTCCTCGGAAAACTCCCGGTTCTCCACAGGCATCAGCTTCTGATACGCCCCCGCATGGAAAAACTGGTGAGAGACAACCTGTCCGATGCCTAAGACGGCCAGCGCCAAAACCACCACAATCAGGCCGGCCTTGGCATTATTTCTTAAAAACTTAAAATCCACCGTTCTGTTCCGTAAATCCGAAATAGAAAAGGTTCCAATCAACGATGCAATCACGTAAACGACCGCCACTTCAATCAACCAGCTATAAAACATCGGCGAATGTAGATTCAGCGCCGGAAGAGTAAAGTAAAAGGATACCAGTGCAAAAATCAAAGTAATCCCTACCGTACGCACTACTTTTTTCATAAAAATCCTCCATCAAACAAAATCAATCATCAATCACCGCATTTACCGCACATGGGAATGTTCCATATCCGCCGCTGGTCATTATAAATTTATGCGTTTCAACATTACCGCTCTTTGTCGTAAAAGCAGCCGTAACCTCATAGCCGTTATCTGTCTCTTCAATTTCCGTAAATTCCATCGAACCAAGATAGCCCTCAGAGCTGTAAAGCACATAACTGTCCGAATCCACATCAAACTCAATACCGCCGACAGATTCAGGAATCTCCGGTATTGCACTGTTTCCGGCAAACATGGCTTCGGCATACTCCGCCATAACTTCCTTCGGAACCATATAACCGCTGCCGCTGTCCGACAGACTGATATCCGGATGTACCCAGCTGCTTCCATTAATAGACGCATAAATGCTATTCCAGAAAAACTCGCTGTCCGAGCCGTCATAGGCCCGGCCGCCGCTCATCGTTTTACAGATTCCAAGAAGAATCGGACGCATGGTATCCACCTCCGCAGGTACGGAAACCATGACTTCCGCCTTTGTCTCTTCAAACGGAGGTCTTGTCTCATCCGCCCCTTGCGTGGCTTCTGTTGTATCCTCTGTCTGAGCTTCACTCTGTGTTTCATTAATTACAATATTTCCATTGGATTCATTTCCGGTATCTTTCTTTCCACATGCCGCCACAGATGCCATTATCAGACACGCCATGGTCACTGTACTTATCATTTTTACGAATTTCTTCATGGTTTTTACCTCCCATCGTTATTTGAATTAGTATATTATACACTATTTTTACTCAGAATAAAAGGGGATGTATACTCAAGAGCCGCCCGCCCCAATACAAGCCCTGCGCGCAGTAAGCACAGACTTTTAAGCATCCTGTTTTTTCGCAGAGTATATAACAAAAAAGGCAGAGAATAAATCCTCTGCCTTTTAGTGCAGTTGACGGGACTTGAACCCGTACCCAGTTAACCCGGACTAGATCCTTAGTCTAGCGCGTATGCCAATTCCGCCACAACTGCGTTCCGTTTTCCGTTGCTCACCAGCAACAATATGAATAATACCATAGCCTTTTGTAAAATGCAAGCTTTTTTTTGAAAAAATCTAAAAAATCTTGTAAATTGGTTTCTTATCATGAAAAAGCCAATAACAGATATAATTATCAAGGACGATGGCCGCCGCACAAAGAGGAAGAAACATCAGGGCAAACGGCAGACACACCTGTCCCAGAACATTCAAAGGCAAATCGGAATAATCCCAGATATTCCACCCGAGCCAAAGGTTTACCAAACAGCCGACAGAAAATTCAACGCCCAGGGCGAAAAGCCAGACATGAAGGACTTCTCTCCAGAAAGGGTAATCATACGAATGAACATGCCCCTGATATCCGGCAAAAAGGAAAATAATACCTCCGGCCATAAACATCGTCCAGTGGGAATATCCCCTGTAGAGAATTTCAATCATATAATAAAGGCTTCCGCCGAAAACAAAAAGAAAAAGCTGTTTGTAAAGTACCAGAATTTTTTGTTCCACGCTACCAACTCCTTTTTAATTAGAGTTGGCCATACGAAAAAATATATAAGAGGAACTTGCTGGCAGATTACTTCACCTGTTCTCCTCCACTAACCTTGTATATATGTTTTTTGCCTTCCAAAGTTTTTTCGAAGGGTTCACCCTCGGAAGCGGAAATGAGCATATCGTCCACAACGATATCGCCGTCCCCTTCCACATCATCATAGTCCACATCAAGACCAAAAAGTAAATCGGATAATCGGCTCAGCCCTTCATCATACCCTTCATCTTCCATGGTGCCCAGATTAATAGAAATATGGTCCACCATTTCTTTTCCCTTTTTATTATACGTCTGTACACTCACCTGATACATAAATATAACCCCCTTTGGTATATAGTATAACAAAAGAGCCGATAATTGTAAAATTTTTTTACAATTTATCGACTCTCGTTAAAAGGGGATTTCCCATCAGCGAATAAAATTTGACTTTGTCCCCCGGAGGTTCTATAATTTCTAATGACTCGAAAATTTAGAACATCCGGAGGATTTTTATGAATATTGCAGATAAATATATTCAATATGTAAAAACAAAAACCGAGGCGGAGCCGGAAAAAAGCTGGGATAAAATTCTTTTTGGTTTTAAGGCCAACTGCCTTCGGACCCATTTTCTTCCGAATAAAAATATCGCCAAAGGCTATCAGAAGCTGGAGGATATGATGATGAATATGTTCGCTGACGCCCTCAGCCACAAAAACAGCTATATATGGGGAAATATTTTTGCTCCCTGTGAATTGATACACAGCTTCGGCCTGAGTACCCTGTCCATTGAATGTCTCTCCTGCTATGTCGCCGGTTATCATCTGGAAGATTTTTTTATTGATTTTGCCCAGAGTCTCGGCTTTGCTCCGACGCTCTGCTCCTATCACAAAACTTTCATCGGGGCTGTTGAAAGCGGCGTTATACCGCCGGCCTCCTATGCCGTCACCACCTCCATATCCTGCGACGGAAATCTGAATACGTTCCGTTACCTGCAAAAGAAAAACCATGTTCCTTTTACCTTGCTGGACGTTCCTTATACGGATGACGACGCTTCGGTGGACTATCTGGCGTCCCAGCTGGAAACAATGGTTCACGATATGGAAGAACATCTCGGTCAAAAATTCCAACTGGAAAAACTGAAAGAATCTCTCCGCATTGAAAATGAAACACGGAAAGAATTAATGCGCTTCTATGAACTGGCCCAGCATTATTATTATCCCGGCGAACTCATCGACCAACTATATATTATGATGGGAACCCATCTTTTAATGGGTACACAGAAATTTTTGGATTTAATTCGTTTTATGAATGAGGATATTCAAACCTATCCTGCTTTCACCGGAAAACGGATTCTGTGGATTCATTTGATTCCTTATTATCAGGAGAGCTTAAAACAGTATTTTAACAGCAGCGAAAAATACCAGCTTTTAGCCGGAGATATCGTTTTCGACTTTACAGATACCTTAGACCCCAAAGAACCGTTCCGTTCTCTGGCCCGGAAACTGATAAAAAATGTCTATAACGGTTCCTACAGCCATAAAGCCCAGGCCATTGGAACGCTGGTGGATACGCTCCATCCCGACGCAGTCATCCACTTCTGCCATTGGGGCTGTAAACAGGCCTCCGGCGGAAGCCTTCTTTTAAAAGAAGCCATGAAGGAACGAAACATCCCGATGCTGATTCTGGACGGCGACGGCGTTGACCACCGAAACAGCCATGACGGCCAGATTAAAACCCGTCTGGAAGCCTTTCTGGAAATGATTGAGGAGGGGAAGAAATGATAGGATATATCTGTAAATATACGCCCATTGAAATCTTTGAATCCATGGGTATTGAGATGCAGCGGATTGACCCGGAGGTTACCAGCTTCAATCAGGCCGATACTCTGATGCATCCGAACATCTGCAGCTTTGCCAAAGGCGTTCTGGAGGATGTATTGGCCAATTCTTACGAAGGAATTATCCTGACAACCTGCTGCGACAGCATCCGGCGGCTTTATGACGTCCTTATTGAAAAACTGCCGGATACCTTCATTTATATTCTGGACATCCCGAGAATCACAAAGGACGGCGGCATCAAACTCTACGAGTTACGTATCCGGGAGATGATTGCCGCCTATGAAAAATTCTCCGGAAAGAAATTTGATGAAGCAAAGCTTGCGGCCATTTTAAAAAAAGACTCAGAAAAACAGAGAACCCTTCACCACGAGGGTAAGACCCGCATTGGTATCCTCGGGGCCAGAGCCAACAAAAGTATTCATAAAATTCTGGAGGAACACGATGCCGAGGCCGCCTTTGATATCACCTGCACCGGTCTGGACCGGAAGCTTCTATATGAAGCGGACGATATTTTCACCGGCTATGTCCGTGGACTTTTAAGCCAATTTCCCTGTATGCGGATGGAAACCGCAGCCAACCGGGATTTGCTCATCCAAAAATATGCGGACAGTGCGGACGGTATCATCTACCACACCGTCCAGTTCTGCGACAGCTACTCTTACGAATATGCCTGGCTGAAAGAAATTATTCAGAAACCGCTGCTTCTATTGGAAACAGATAATACAACTCAAAGCTACGGTCAGATTCTGACCCGGATGGAGGCCTTTCTGGAATCCGTACAAAAATCCGGCGATGAGCGCAAACAGCAGGCCGCACAGCGAATCAAAACATCCGAAGGAGAGAATACAATGTATGTTATGGGTATAGACAGCGGCTCCACCTCCACCAATGCCGTGATTATGGATAATGAACGAAATATTAAGGCTTTTTCCGTCATCCGGACCGGGGCCAAATCTGGAGAAAGCGCCGAGCGAATTTTGTCGGACGTTCTTGAAAAAGCACATTTAAAAAAAGAAGAGGTTTCCTGGATTGTCTCCACCGGATATGGTCGGGTCAGTATTCCTTTTGCCGATGAAAATGTGACTGAAATCAGTTGTCATGGAAGGGGTGCCCATTATTTCAATCCGAAAATCCGCACGATTCTTGACATCGGCGGTCAGGACAGCAAGGCCATCAAGCTGGACGCCAAGGGCGAAGTCATTGATTTTGTCATGAATGACAAGTGCGCCGCCGGAACAGGGCGTTTTCTCGAAGCCATTGCCCGAACTCTGGAAATCGGCATCGATGAGCTGGGGCCTGCGGCCTTAAAATCCACGGAAGAAATTGAAATCACCAGCATGTGTACGGTTTTTGCCGAATCTGAGGTCATCTCACTCATCGCTAATAATAAGGAAGAATCCGATATAGCCAACGGTATCTGCCGGGCTATCGCCAATAAAGCCTTCTCCCTCTTAAAGCGTGTTGGCCTGGAACCGGATTATATGATGACCGGAGGCGTTGCCAAAAATCCGGGCGTCGTCCGGGCCGTCGAGGACAAAATCCAGGCGAAGCTATATATCTGTCCTGAACCGGAGATTGTCGGCGCTGTCGGCGCCGCCCTTTACGCATTGGACACACTGAAATAATTTTTAAAGGGCAAAGCCGCCTGAAAACAGCTTTGCCCTTTATTTTTAAATATGGAAAATCTATTTCCCCTTATCCGTCAAAAGATTCTCCAGATGTATCATCGGAAACCGCTGAACCTTTGACGGTGCTTTTTCCTCTGCCTCTTTGGAAATCTCATTTTTGGAAATTTCATTCCGAATGTTTTGCATACGCATATCCAGCTCCGCGCTCATCCTGGCACAATTTTCCAATTCCTTTGCCAACCGCTCGGCCTGTTCCGGCGGGATACTCTTTTTGTACTGAAGTTTATGTTCCAGGCTGGCCCAAAAATCCATGGCTATCGTCCGAAGCTGAACCTCCACCTTCATATTTCTTTTCTCTTTTTCCAGAAATATGGGGACCTCTACAATCAGATGGAGACTCCGGTATCCGCTCGCTTTCGGATGCTTAATATAATCCTTTTCTTCAATCAGGGTCACATCATCCTGACTGAGCAGACACTCGGCCAATGTATATATATCATCAGGAAATGAA
>CABUAW010000055.1 GCA_902489645.1 uncultured Lachnospiraceae bacterium
ATGGGCAGCTTCTATTCGATAAAATACGTGTCGGATAGAAGCTGTTTTTTTATGCCAAAAGAGAGGGCAAAAGCAGGCGGCGGAAAATTCAATGGATATTTTGACCGGGGAAAGCGTACAGATAAAGCAGGAGGGGAGAAACTTTGGTAAAATCAGAACGATGTGCGTATGCTGAAAATAATCCCTTGGGCTATGCGCCTGTAATGACGCTGATTGGACATTTTGCAGTTCCTTCGGTCATTGGTATGCTTGTCAATGCGGCCTACAGTATGACGGACCAGATTTTTATCGGTCATGCCGTCGGGATGCTGGGAAATGCGGCGATTCATGTAACCTTTCCGGTCATGATGTTCACCGCGGCTTTTGCCCAATTGGCCGGGGTGGGGACGGCCGCCAATTTTAACTTGAGTCTGGGAGCCAAAAAAAAGGAACAGGCAAAAAGTTTTGTCGGAACCGGATTGGCGCTGATGTTTATTCTTGGTATCGCTATTTTAAGTACAGTACGGATATTTGATACACAGATTTTAGAATTATGCGGGACGACAGAGCATATATTTCCACATGCCCGGATTTATCTGAAAATAATGGCGCTGGGAATCCCCTTTCAACTCTTTACCCACGGGGCCAGCGCCTTGATTCGCTCCGATGGGAGTCCGGCTTATGCCATGTTTTGCAATGTGGCGGGAACCGTTTTAAATATGTTGTTGGATTGGCTTTTTATCATTGGTTTTCGGTGGGGTGTGCGAGGGGCAGCTCTGGCGACGGTGTGCGGAGAGAGCGTTTCTTTCCTTATCTGTCTGTATTATTTTCAGAGGTTTAAAACCTTTAAAATGGAATGGGGGATGTTCAGGCTGCGTCCCCGATATGCCCTTCGGATTGTAAAACTGGGAATGGGCAATTTTATAAATGGAATGATGATGATGGTTGTGGGAATTGTCATGAACAATACACTGAGCTATTACGGAAGTCTTTCTGTTTATGGCAGCGATATTCCCCTGGCTGTTTCGGGTATTGCCGGGAAACTGAATGGCTTTCTCGGAGCCTTTGTCATCGGACTGACGCAGGGATGCCAGCCGATATTTGGCTATAATATGGGCGCCGGGAATTATGCACGGGTGCGGGACGCCTATGATAAAGCGCTGACGGCGGCTTTTGGCATTGGATTTATAGCCTTTATGATATTTCAGATGTTTCCGGATACGTTGATTCGAATATTTGGCGTGCAGGATGCGCTGTATGCCGAATTTGCGAGGCGGTATTTGCGGATTCACATGCTGACCGTTGGTCTGTCCGGCGTTCAGCCCCTGTCGGCCGGTTATTTTACCGGAACAGGAAATGTGGGGAAGGGGATTTGGCTGTCCCTGTCCCGGCAGGGATTTTTTCTGCTTCCGATGTTGGTGTTATTGCCGATAATTTTTGGACTGGACGGAGTGCTGTACGCCGGTCCGGCGGCGGACGTTCTGGCCTGTACCTTGTCACTGGCTGTGGTATCAAAAAGCTTCAAAGAAATTAGTTGACACGTCAACTAATTTTTGATATTCTGTACCAGAGGTGATGTGGAATGAATCGAAGCACAATGCGTATGATTATGCTGTTGGCCAGAAAGAGCCAGATGTATCTGGGAGGCGTTTTAAAGCGTAAATATAATATTACGGCTGCGGAACACCCCTTTTTTATGAACCTGCAGCACTGCGAAGGGGTTACTCAGGAAGAGCTGACAGCAATGGTCTGCGTCGATAAGGCGGTAACGACGCGCGTGGTTAAATCGCTGGAAGAAAAAGGCTATTTGACGCGGGTAAAGGATACACAGGACCGTCGTCAGAACCGGATATATCCAACGCCGTTGACCCGGGAGCTTGGCGCTGCGGTGCGGAAGGACCTGTTGGCCTTTAATGATACGCTTACACAGGGAATTTCCAAAGAAGAATTGGAAATAGTTCAAAAGGCGCTCATAAAAATGGAAGCGAATCTGGCGGAACTTTTATCCGGAAAAGACAGAGCGGATAAGAAACCATCGGCCGGGGAAAAGGGGGATACGGATGATGAAAGATAGTCAAAGGGCAGTAAAGGGGAATCCGGCAGGGAATCCTTTAGGATATGCGCCGATTATGGGGTTAATCGGAAAATTTGCGATTCCTTCGATTATTAGTATGCTTGTAAACGCAGCTTATAATATTACGGACCAGATTTTTATCGGTCATATTGTCGGCCTGTTGGGAAATGCAGCGACCAATGTGGCTTTTCCTGTGGTCACGCTGACGACGGCTTTTGCTCAGTTGGCCGGAGTGGGGACGGCCGCCAATTTTAACATTAGTCTCGGAGCCAAAAAAGAAGAGGAAGCAAAAAAATTTCTCGGAACGGGCTTGTCTTTGATGGTCATTCTTGGAATTTTGATACTGGTCCTTGTCCTGGCTTTTAAGACGCCGATTTTGTTATTGTGCGGAGCGACGGAGAATGTACTTCCATACGCCCAGCTTTACCTTGGAATTACGGCTTTTGGCCTGCCGTTTCTGCTGTTTACAAATGCGGGAAGTACCATTATCCGGGCCGACGGAAGCCCGGCCTATTCGATGACCTGTACGGTGACAGGAGCCATCATAAACGTTTTCCTGGACTGGTTATTTATGTTTGTTTTCCGGTGGGGAATTCAGGGGGCGGCCCTTGCTACGATTACCGGCCAGTGTGTATCTTTTCTCATGTGTCTTGCTTATTTTCCGAGATTTAAAACCTTTAAAATCCGGCTTGATATGTTGGGACTGAGAATGAAATACGTGATAGAAATTGTCAAATTGGGAACGTCCAATTTCATCAATCACACCATCATGATGCTGGTCAATATTGTACTTAACAATACATTGACCTATTATGGAGCAATGTCCGTTTACGGAAGCGATATTCCGCTGGCCGTATCCGGCGTTATTGCAAAGCTCAACAGTATTCTGACCTCTTTTTCCGTTGGTCTGGCCCAGGGCTGTCAGCCGATTTTAGGGTTTAATATGGGGGCTAAAAATTATGACAGGGTGAAAGAGACTTATAAAAAGGCGGTGACGGCGGTTTTAATCATCAGCGTCATTGCGTTTGTCATATTCCAGGCCTTTCCGAGACAGCTTACAGGAATTTTTGGTTCAGGAGATGAACTTTACTTCCAGTTTGCGGAACGATATCTGCGTATCTATATGTTTATGGTTTGTGTATACGGGGTTCAGCCGGTGTCCGTCAATTATTTTACAAGTACCGGAAACGTCCGTCAGGGAATTATTCTGTCTTTGTCACGTCAGGGATTTTTATTGATTCCTCTGCTTATATTATTACCTCTTGTCTGGGGACTGGACGGGGTGTTGTTTGCCGGACCAATTGCAGATTTTCTGGCGTGTGTTCTGTCGCTTTTCCTTGTTTCCAGGAACTTTAAAAAATTGAGTCAGTCGAAACAAAAATAAGAAAAGTTATCATTATTAGATATTGCATCCATACAAATTTCATGGTACTATATAGATGGTTAGACAAACCTAACCATAGTGAATAAATCATTTAGCTTGTCGGCCCAGTGTTCCATACTGGGCCGAAGCTATATGGGAAAGGAATTTTATGGATTATTTACAGATTGAAAAGGTTATAGGACGGGAAATTATTGACTCCCGCGGCAACCCGACAGTTGAGGCGGAGGTTTATCTGGTTGATGGAACAATAGGCCGGGGAGCGGCGCCAAGCGGCGCATCCACGGGGATTTTTGAAGCGCTGGAATTGAGAGACGAAGATAAGGAACGTTTTGGCGGCAAGGGTGTCAGTAAGGCCGTTGAAAATATTAATACGGTGATTAATGATGCGCTGGCGGGAATGGACAGTTCCGATATCTATGCGGTGGATAAGGCGATGATTGAGGCCGACGGAACAAAGGATAAATCCCGGTTGGGAGCCAATGCTATTTTGGCCGTATCCATTGCGAGTGCGAGAGCGGCGGCGGCGGCTTTGGATATTCCGCTGTATCGTTTTTTAGGCGGTGTCAACGGCAACCGTATGCCGGTTCCGATGATGAATATATTAAATGGAGGCGCTCATGCGGCCAATACAGTGGACGTCCAGGAATTTATGATTATGCCGGCCGGCGCGCCAAGTTTCAGAGAAGGGCTGCGCTGGTGTACCGAAGTCTTTCATGCGCTGGCAGCGCTGTTAAAGGCGCGGGGGCTTGCCACTTCCGTTGGCGATGAAGGCGGCTTTGCGCCGGACCTGGCCAGCGACGAGGAGGCGATTGAATGTATCCTGGAGGCTGTGAGAAAAGCCGGATATGAACCGGGAAAGGATTTTGTCCTTGCCATGGATGCGGCGTCCAGTGAATGGAAGGGAGAGAAAAAGGGCGAATATATTCTTCCGAAATGCGGCAAACATTTTACTTCGGCTCAGTTGGTGGCGCATTGGAAGGCGTTGTGCGATAAATATCCGATTTATTCCATCGAGGACGGACTGGACGAAGAGGACTGGGAAGGCTGGCAGATGATGACAAAAGAATTGGGCGGCCGTATTCAGCTTGTTGGCGACGATTTGTTTGTAACCAATACGGAGCGCTTGAAAAAAGGTATTTCTTTGGGCTGCGGTAATTCCATTTTGATTAAGCTGAACCAGATTGGCTCCGTATCGGAAACGCTGGAAGCCATTAAGATGGCCCATAATGCGGGCTATACGGCAGTAACCTCCCACCGTTCCGGCGAGACGGAGGATACGACGATTGCCGATTTGGCGGTGGCTCTGAATACCTGTCAGATTAAAACAGGGGCGCCAAGCCGAAGCGAGCGGGTGGCAAAATATAATCAGCTTTTGAGAATTGAAGAAGAGTTAGGCGCAAGCGCCGTTTATCCGGGCATGGGCGCTTTTCATATAAGATAAAAAGGAGGAATAATTTTATGTCAATGATTCATAAAGAAGTGAGCGATTTTTCTGTACAGGCGTATCAGAACCATGAATTTATAACCGTAACAAAGGCGGATATTCTTGGAAAATGGAGTGTATTTTTCTTCTATCCTGCGGACTTTACTTTTGTGTGCCCGACGGAGCTTGAGGACCTGGCAAATAAATATGATGCATTTAAAGGAATTAATTGTGAAATCTATTCGGTTTCCTGTGATACGCATTTTGTACATAAAGCCTGGCATGATGCGTCCGAGCGTATCCGGAAAATCCAGTATCCGATGCTGGCCGACCCGACGCATGCGTTGGCAAAAGACTTTGAAGTACTCATTGAATCCTCTGGTCTGGCCGAAAGGGGAAGCTTTATCGTCAATCCGGAAGGTAAAATTGTAGCTTATGAAGTCAATGCGGGCAATGTGGGAAGAAATGCGGATGAATTGTTCCGCAAAGTACAGGCCAGCCAGTTCGTTTATGAACATGGCGACGAGGTGTGCCCGGCCAAATGGCAGCCAGGGGCAGAAACATTGAAACCGAGCCTTGACCTTGTCGGCTTGTTATAAGAACAGTAAGGAGAGCGACTATGAATTTTTATGATGTGGTTGTTATCGGCGGAGGCCCGGCGGGGCTTACCGCCGCTCTCTATCTTGCAAGGGCCCAATATCGTGTGGTTGTCGTTGAGAAGGAACATTTTGGCGGACAGATTACGATTACGTCGGAAGTGGTCAATTATCCGGGAGTGGAAATTGCCAGCGGCCAGTCTCTGACAGAGAGTATGCGGCGTCAGGCGGAAAAATTCGGCGCGGAATTTCTACTTGCCGAAGTATCGGGCCTGGAGTTGGACGGCGATGTCAAAAAGGTGGTTACCAGCCGGGGAACATTGGAATGTTTTGGAATTCTTCTGGCAACGGGGGCCCATCCGAGAAGCGTGGGTTTTAAAGGAGAGCAGGAATTTAAAGGCCATGGCGTGGCCTATTGCGCGACATGCGATGGTGAATTCTTTACGGGAAAAGAAGTTTTCGTTATTGGCGGCGGTTTTGCGGCCGCAGAAGAAGCCGTATTTCTTACGAAGTACGCCAGTCATGTGACGATTCTGATTCGGGGCGAAGACTTTAGCTGCGCTAAGACGACGGCCGATGCGGCGCGAAACCATGAGAAAATTACGGTGCTGACAAATACCCGGGTCCGGGAAGCTGCCGGGGATTCGGGAATCCGTCTGCTTCGTTGTGAAAACAGCAAAACAGGTGAGATTACGGAATATAAAGCGTCCGAAGGACAAAACTTTGGGGTATTTGTATTTGCCGGATACGAACCGGCTACGGAGCTGGTTCAGGGAAAGGTGGAATTAAATGCCCAGGGCTATGTCGAAACGGACAGGCATCAAAAAACAAGTGTGGATGGCGTGTATGCGGCCGGGGATGTGTGCGAAAAAACATTGCGTCAGGTGGTAACTGCGGCCGGGGACGGCGCTTTGGCGGCCACGGAGCTGGAACGGTATGCGGCGGCGTTACAGAAAAAAACAGGGATTTATCCGGAAAAACCCGTTAAAAAATCATCTGCGGGCAATACGCCGGCTTCTGATAAGGCCGCAGAGACGCAGAATTCTTCCGCTGCGTCCGGGCAAAAGGGCTTGTTTACGGAGGATATACGAAACCAGCTGCTTACCGTATTCGGACGCATGGAGCGGCCTCTGGTGTTAAAATTATTTTTAGACGGACGGCCCGTGTCTGCGGAACTTCAAAATTACATGGAAGAAATGGCGGCATTGTCAGAAAAGGTTTCTGTGGAAATCTCAGAGAACTCTGACGGACAGGAAACACCGTGTGTTCGGGTATGTCTGTCGGATGGCACAGAAACGGGGCTTGCCTTCCACGGGGTTCCGGGAGGCCATGAATTTACGTCCTTTGTTTTAGGGCTTTACAATGCTTCCGGTCCGGGTCAATCGGTGGATGCCCATGTTGCGGAACAGATACGGGCCATCGACTATCCGGTGCATATGCAGATTATGGTTTCCCTTTCCTGCACGATGTGTCCGGAGCTTGTCACGGCGGCGCAGAAAATCGCGGCGTCAAATGCGTTGGTGACAGCCGATGTATATGACCTGAATCATTTTCCTGAAATGAAGGACAAATACAATGTAATGAGCGTACCGTGTATGGTCATTAATAATGAAAAGGTCACCTTCGGAAAAAAGAGTATTCCGCAGTTGTTGGAGATTTTATAAGAAAATGGGAGAATGTACATCGGATTTTCATACGGTTGCCCTGTACGGAGGCTGCGTTCATTCAAAGGTTTCGTCAGGTGATTATGAAATATTTTCACTGAAAAATGAGAGCGGATGGGGTGAAATCAGTGTTTATCCCGTATTTCCGGGAATTGAGCTGGTTTATAATGATATCCGCATGGACTATTGCAACCGCCTCCAAAAGCCTGTTTCAAAGGTCATTGAAATTAATTATTGCAGGCAGGGGAGATATGAATGTGTTTTTAATAATCACACCTATTGTTATGCAGGGCCGGGCGACCTGTCCGTTTCGGCCCTGACGTCAGAAAAACGGGACAGCTGTTTCCCGTCGGGGTATTATCAGGGAATTACTGTGACCATTGATTTGGAGCGTATCACGGATGAGATAAAAACAATGATGCGCCTGCTCTCGATTGATTTGGAGTCCATCGAAGCATTGATAAAAGACCGGGAATATTATATTGTTCGGGCCAGTGCGGCGGCAGAGCATATTTTTTCCGAGCTGTATACGGTGCGGGAGCATATCCGGCAGGGATATATCCGGCTCAGGGTTTTGGAGCTTCTGCTTGCACTGACGGATTTGGAAGTCGGGACAGAACCGAAGGACAGGCCCTATTTTTCAAAAGAGCAGCGGGATTGCGTCCGGCGGATTCGGGATTTTATGATAGAAAATATCCGGGAGCATTATACACTGGAAGAGCTGGCCAAACGGTTTGATATTTCACTGACGTCGATGAAGGTCTGTTTTCGGGGCGTCTATGGTATTTCAATCTATGCCTATTTGCGTTCATATCGGCTTTGGCTTGCAGAGAGGTTTTTGAAAGAGGGCAGGGCTTCTGTGTCGGAGATTGCCTGTCAAATCGGATATGAAAATCCGAATAAGTTTACGTCGGCTTTTAAAAAGGCGTATGGTCTGACGCCGACGGAGTTTCGGAAAAAATTCCGGACGGAAGATATGAAAAATTGAATGTCCGAATGGATAGATTTTGACGGATTCGTCATTGGCGACTTGGGTTCTTCGTATTAAACTATAGGGAGTTAGTTATAATTAACAATATAGTTTCGGAGGACCTTTTTTATGAAGAAAAAGAGAAAATCAAGGAAAGATTCGGCAATTTCCCGAATGTTTCAGTATGCGGGCGGTCATCACCGTTTGACGGTGGCCGCCTGTATCCTTTCCAGTATCAGTACAATTTTGTCAATGGCTCCTTTTGTATGTATATGGCTGATTATCCGTGAGATTCTGGAGGGGATGAAAAGCGCCGATTCGGCGGCGTTTCGTCGGTTTTCACCGATTGGCGGACAGATGGCCCTTTTGGCCGTCATATTTTCGATGTTCAGTATTTTGTTGTATTTTGCAGCATTAATGTGTTCCCACCTGGCGGCGTTTCGCACGGCAACAAATATGAAAAAAATGGCGATGCATCATATAGTGACGCTGCCGTCCGGTTATTTTAACCGGCAGGCCAGCGGACAGCTTCGGAAGGTGATTGATGAAAATGCCGGGTTGACGGAAGGATTTTTGGCGCATCAGCTTCCGGATTTGGTTGGGGCTGCTGTGATGCCGACGGCTGTTCTTGTTTTAATTTTAATATTTGACTGGCGGCTGGGTGTTTGCTGCCTGATACCGTTGGGGCTCAGCGTGATTTTTCTCAGGAAAATGATGGGCGGCGATAATGCGGAATTTATGTCCGGATACATGACGGCCCTGGAGAAAATGAATAAAGAGGCCGTGGAATTTATTCGGGGGATTCCCGTCGTTAAAGTGTTTCAGCAGACGGTCTATTCATTTAAGAACTTCCATGGGGCCATCGAGGCCTATAGGGAATATGCCTCCGGCTATGCCATAAGCTGCCGGCTGCCGTTGGTTGGCTTTAATGTTGCGTTAAACAGTACCTTTGTATGGTTGATTCCTGTGGCCATAATGCTTTTGGGCGCTGTCAGCGGCCGGGCGGAATATACGGATATTTTTCAGGACTTTTTGTTTTATAGTTTATTTTCACCGATTTGCGGCACAATGATGAACCGGATTATGTTTTCAGGAGAACAGTTGATGGCGGCCGGGAGCGCTGTGGAACGTATCGAAAGTGTTTTGCGGGAACGGCCATTGGAAGAATCTGTCAATCCCGAGAAACCGAAGGATGGCTCCATCGTTTTTCAGGACGTATCCTTTAACTATCCGGGGGCGGTGCATAAGGCATTGGACCATGTCAGCTTCGAAGTGGCCGGGGGAAAGACGGCGGCCCTCGTCGGAGTGTCCGGCAGTGGAAAGTCAACGGCGGCCAGTATGATTCCAAGGTTCTATGATGCTTGTGAGGGCGCTGTTTTCGTTGGCGGTGTGGATGTGCGCCGCATTTCGAAAAAGGATTTGATGGAACATGTTGCCTTTATGTTTCAAAATACCCGGTTGTTTAAAACGTCATTATTTGAAAATATTCGGGCATCCCGTCCGGAGGCTTCGAGGGAAGAGGTTTTACAGGCAGCAGAGGCCGCCCGGTGTATGGAGATTATGGACAGGCTTCCAGAGGGCCTGGATACGCAGATTGGAACCGGAGGAACGTATCTTTCCGGCGGCGAAAGTCAAAGAATTGCCCTGGCGCGGGCTATCTTAAAAAATGCGCCGATTACCATATTGGACGAGGCCACGGCCTTTGCCGATGCGGAAAATGAATATCGGATTCAGCTTGCTTTCGAGGCATTGACGAAGGATAAAACCGTTTTGATGATTGCCCACCGTCTTTCGACCATACGGAATGTGGATGTGATTTTCGTTTTTAAGGACGGCCGCATTGTTGAACGGGGAACTCATGATGAATTGATTCAAATGCGGGGCGTTTACGCATCCATGTGGAAAGACTATCAGACATCGATTTCGTGGGAGGTGGCTCAATAATGATACGGTGGTTACAAAGAAAGTATGTGATGAGCGAGCAGGGCGCAAAAGCGCTGCTTGAAGCTATTATTTATTCGACGCTGGCGGATATGAGCCGGATGCTTCCTGTGGGGCTTCTGGCCGTCGTGACGGGCGGATTATTGGAGCCGCTGCTTAAAAACAGCCCCGGCTTTGCGTCCGGCCGCCCGGTGGGCTATGCTGTTTTGGGAATCGTTATTTTACTCATCATGTTCATTTTGCATTACCTGCAATATACGGCGGCTTATATTGGAACATATGAAGAGAGTACACGGCGCAGGATTGATTTGGCGGAGAAAATGCGGACATTGCCAATCCGTTTTTTTCAGCAGAGAGATTTGGCAGATTTGACGAATACGATTATGGGCGATTGCGCCGCCTTCGAACATGCCTTTTCCCACACCGTACCCCAGTTTTTCGGCGCCGTGTTTTCCACGGGAATTGTGTGTATGGTCATGCTTATCATGGATTGGCGTCTTGGAATTGCATTGCTGTGGGTGGTTCCGGTTTCTTTTGCCGTCGTCCTTTTATCCCGAAAATGGCAGGAACGTTTAAGTAAAAAATATATGGCGGCCAGGCTGGATTTGGCGGATAATATCCAGGAATGTTTTGAGACGATACAAGACATAAAGGCTTCAAATATGGAAAGCGCCTATTTACATAAAATGGATGAAAAAATGGACAGAGCAGAGCGGGCGCAGATTGCCTCGGAAACGGTGACGGCCAGCCTTTTGACAACTGGCCAGATGCTTTTGAGACTTGGACTGGCGAGCGTTATTGTTGTGGGTTATACCTTAGTGTTGAAGGATGAAATCACCCTCTTTATGTATATAATTTTTCTGATGGCGGCCTCCCGCATATATGAGCCATTGTCCGGCGCTATGTCGAATATGGCCGAATTATTCAGCGTTCAGCTTCAGGTGGAGCGGTTGAAGGAGATTTATGATTACCCTGCAGATTCGGGGAAAGCAAAATATCAGGTTTCGGGTTATGATGTGACCTTTAAAAATGTGAATTTTTCCTATGAAGCCGGGAAACCGACGCTGACGGATGTCTCCTTTACGGCGAAACAGGGACAGATTACCGCGCTTGTCGGACCTTCCGGCGGCGGCAAAAGTACGGTGGCAAAGCTGGCGGCAGGTTTCTACAGACCGGAGAGCGGAAGTATTCTTTTAGGCGGCACGGATATGGCTTCCGTTGATTCGACCGCCATAATGAAAGAATTTTCCCTGGTATTCCAGGATGTTGTCCTGTTTAACAATACGGTTATGGAAAATATTCGGATTGGAAAGGCGGAGGCTTCGGATGAAGCGGTGATTGCCGCGGCAAAGGCGGCCCGGTGCCATGAATTTATCGAAAAAATGCCGAAGGGCTATGAAACAGTCATTGGGGAGAATGGCGCCGCCCTGTCTGGCGGTGAAAAACAGCGAATATCGATTGCACGTGCTTTTCTGAAAAATGCACCGGTGATTTTGCTGGATGAGGCCACGGCCTCCCTGGACCCGGAAAATGAGATGGAGGTTCAGCGAGCTATTGAAGCACTGGTAAAGGGCCATACGGTTATTATGGTTGCCCATAAACTTAAAACGATAGCCGGGGCTGACCAGATTATCGTACTCGAACAAGGCAAGATTGCGGAGATTGGCACCCATGAAACACTCATGGAGCAACGGGGACGGTATGCGCGTCTGTGGCAGCTGCAGCAGAGGACGGACGATTGGCAGCTTAAAAATCGGGGCGAAAAATAAAGGATTCTCTCAAACATAAAATTTTTGACAAAACGGTTATATATAGCTAGAATATAATTGAAAAGTTGTTCAGCGATTTTACCAGAGTGAAGATTTTATGTGCATTAATGAATGCAGAAATGTGTGTATGTGATATATCCGCATTGATTGGAATGACAAAGTCCTCGGTATCACATCAGCTAAGAATCTTAAAACAGGCGGATTTGGTGAAATATCGAAAGGAAGGAAGAGTTATTTTTTATTCCCTTGCAGATGAACATGTCCGCAAGATATTTAACGAGGGGATGGCCCATGTTCTGGATGAACAGGAAAAGTGAGACTTAATAATCAGGAGCAGAGGAAATTTTATGAAACAGAAACTGAATTTTGAAGCATTGAAGAAAAATCTGATAGACGTTATTAAGGAGTTTCAGATAAAACTTGGTTACGCCGAAACATCGATGGGATTGTATTATCCGTTGGAATCTCTGAATCGACTTCTCAATACTGAGCTGACTGTCCGGGAAATGCAGGAGGCCCTTTTGGATTTTGCAAGAGAAGTCAAAGATTCCCTGGGGGACATAACGTGTACCCATGAAGATGAACGCTTTTGCTTTATGGTTCCGGCGCAGGGCGTGGCTTTTGTTTATTATAAGACCAGAGATAACGGTTTCTTGAAGGCATTTATAAAAAAGACCGGGTCGTGCGGCTGTACGATAGATGATTTGATTTGCGTTTTTCAACAATATTCCACCGAAGTTGTGTGCGAGAAAATGAATAATGGCGAATTCGACTATCTTTTGTATTTTAAAGACGGAGAGCCGGATGACTATCGTTATTGCATCAAGTTTGAGTGCGGCCATGCGATATATCATCGATTTACGCCGAAAGATTATGACGCCTTTCAATTCTAAATATTGAAGAAATTCAAAAGTACAGAACAAACATTCGACCGGGTTCTGTACTTTTATTTTATATAACGTTGCGGTTTTAACTGGGGGAAGAATATATTCGGATACAGACATAACAGGTTTATGGAAAAGTAAAGAAATAGAATTATTTGCTAAAGCTGCATATGAGTGAAAGTATTTTGATAAAAACCCGGAATATAATAGACGTAGGGGAATTGACACTCCACCATGGTACGATTATAATTAAATTACGAGAAAATGCAACAATATGCAAAATTCCGAAGTTAGGAGGGCGAAATGAAGCTTATCAAACGTGATTTATATTTAAATCGACTGATTGAACGAAGGGAAAATGGTCTGATTAAGGTTGTCACCGGTATCAGAAGATGTGGGAAATCCTACCTGCTGTTCAAGCTGTATTATCAATATTTGTTGGATTCTGGAGTGGATGCTTCCCAAATTATTACCGTTCCTTTGGACGATGATGACTATGAGGAGTTGCGCAATAGCAAAAAGTTAAGCATGTATATTAAGCAATGTGTGACTGGAGATAGTACGTGGTATGTGTTTCTGGATGAAGTTCAACTTTGCAAAGGATTTGAGGCCGTACTCAACGGTTTGAACAGGCAGGAGAATATAGATATCTATGTAACTGGAAGCAATTCAAAATTTCTCTCTTCGGATGTGCTGACAGAGTTCCGGGGTCGCGGAGACGAAGTAAGGGTTTATCCGCTGTCCTTTTCGGAGTATATGTCGGCTTATCCCGGAGACAAGTATGATGCGTGGATGGATTACTACACCTATGGTGGACTGCCTTTGATTCTGAGCAGGAAAACAGATGAATTGAAATCCAAGTATCTGATTGACCTGTGTAAAGAACTGTATCTGAAAGACATTGAAGAACGATATAACTTGAGAGGGGACAATGTAATGGCTGCGCTAGTCAATATCCTTGCATCAGCAGTAGGTTCTTTGACTAATCCGACAAAGCTGGCCAATACTTTCCGTAGTAATGGAATCAATGTTAGCGATAAGACCGTTGGCGCGTATATTGTATATCTTATGGACGCATTCTTTATCAGTAAAGCGGAACGCTATGACATCAAAGGAAAAAAATATATTGCTTCTCCTTTTAAGTATTACTTTACCGATGTAGGGCTTCGTAACGCCCAACTCAACTTTCGGCAGCAGGAAGAAAACTATATTATGGAGAACATCATTTATAACGAGTTGTTGATTCGGGGGTTCAATGTAGATGTGGGTGTTGTAGAGTATTCCGAAAGGGATGACAATGGGAAGGTCATCCGAAAAAGACTTGAGGTGGACTTCGTATGCAACCGTGGTAATCAGAGATACTATATCCAGTCTGCTTTTGCCATTCCTGACAGTGACAAAATGAAGCAGGAGAAAAATTCTCTGGTACGTATCGGAGATTCTTTCAAGAAGATTATTGTGGTGAAGGACCGAATCAAGCTCTGGCGCAACGAAGAAGGCATTGTGGTAATGGGAATTATGGATTTTCTACTGAATCCAAACAGTTTGGATTTATGATTCCGTAGGAAGGAGCGGAGAAGAATTGACGAAGCATTTTCGGCACTGTCCAGAGAGGATTGACACAAACAAAAACATAGAGTAAAATTATATAGAACACTTGTTCTTTAGGAGCTGTTTTTAAAATTTTGTAGAGTATTTCGTAACATGATACTGGGAGAACTGCTTATGTTAGAAGAAAAACGATTTAAATTAAAAGCACCATACAAGCCCACCGGTGACCAGCCGCAGGCGATTGAAGCGCTGGTAAAAGGTTTTAAAGAGGGAAACCAGTTTCAGACGCTGCTGGGTGTGACCGGTTCGGGTAAGACGTTTACGATGGCAAATGTTATTCAGGCCTTGAACAAGCCGACGCTGGTTCTGGCCCACAATAAAACGCTGGCCGCCCAGCTTTATGGGGAATTCAAAGAGTTTTTCCCGGAGAATGCGGTGGAGTATTTTGTCTCGTATTATGATTATTATCAGCCGGAGGCCTATGTGCCCCAGACAGATACGTATATTGCCAAGGATTCCTCGATTAATGATGAGATTGATAAGCTGCGCCATTCGGCAACGGCCGCTTTGACGGAACGGGAGGATGTCATTATTATATCCTCTGTTTCCTGTATTTATGGTTTGGGGAGTCCGATTGATTATAAGGAAATGGTTGTCTCGTTGCGTCCGGGGATGGAAAAAGAGCGGGATGACGTCGTCCGAAAGCTGATTGATATTCAATATGAGAGAAATGATATGGATTTTAAGCGCGGTACCTTCCGGGTGCATGGCGATGTGGTGGAGATTTATCCGGCGGCGGCCGAAGGTGAAGCGGTTCGGATAGAGTTTTTCGGAGACGAAGTGGACCGGATTACCTCCTTTGACCCATTGACGGGAGAAATTAAAGCGCGGTTGGAGCATGTGGCCATTTTTCCGGCGTCCCATTATGTTGTTTCCAAAGAAAAAATGGAAGCAGCGATTGTGAATATTGAGCAGGAGCTTGAGGAACGGGTACAGTTTTTTAAAAGTGAAGACAAGCTATTGGAGGCGCAGCGGATTTCAGAACGGACGAATTTTGATATAGAGATGATGCGGGAAACCGGCTTCTGTTCCGGAATTGAGAATTATTCGCGTCACCTGGCCGGATTAGAGCCGGGGGCTACGCCGCATACGCTGCTGGACTATTTTCCCGAGGATTTCCTTATTATTGTGGATGAATCCCATATGACCATTCCGCAGGTCCGGGGAATGTATGCGGGGGACCAATCCAGAAAAACCACGCTGGTAGATTATGGGTTCCGTTTACCGTCGGCGAAGGATAACCGTCCGTTGAATTTTCAGGAATTTGAAAGTAAGATTGACCAGATGTTGTTTGTTTCAGCGACGCCAAATGTTTATGAAGCGGAACATGAATTGCTGCGGACGGAACAGATTATCCGCCCGACAGGACTTTTGGACCCGGAAGTTTCGGTGCGTCCGGTAAAGGGCCAGATTGACGATTTAATCAGCGAAGTTAATCGGGAAACAAGTCAGGGGCATAAGGTGTTAATCACAACGTTGACCAAGCGTATGGCAGAGGATTTGACGGATTATATGCGGGAAGCGGGGATTCGGGTGAAATATCTTCACTCAGATATCGATACGCTGGAGCGGACGGAAATCGTAAGAGATTTGCGAATGAACGTTTTTGATGTTCTTGTCGGTATCAACCTTTTAAGAGAGGGACTGGATATTCCGGAAATTACCCTAGTGGCTATTTTGGATGCGGACAAGGAGGGATTTCTCCGCTCGGAAACATCATTGATACAGACGATTGGACGTGCGGCACGAAATTCAGAGGGACATGTGATTATGTATGCCGATACGATGACAGATTCCATGAAGCGGGCCATCGATGAAACAAACCGACGCCGTAAAATTCAGCAGGCGTATAATGAGGAACACGGAATAACACCGCAGACGATAAAAAAAGCTGTCCGGGATT
>CABUAW010000056.1 GCA_902489645.1 uncultured Lachnospiraceae bacterium
AACCATTTCTTCTTGTCTTTTGCGCCCATATGATGCCTCCTTAATCTCGTTCCACGTGATTTAAATGCCTTCGCAGCATATCCAATGCCTTTTTAACGGAAATTTCCCGAACCTTTTGACGGTCACCATTCATATGATAGGACTCTACCCAGACTTTGCCGTCAATACAGCATCCGATATACACCAGCCCTACCGGCTTTTCTTCCGTACCGCCGTCCGGTCCTGCAATCCCTGTCACGGAAACAGCCGCTCTGGCATCTGCGGCCTTTGCTGCGCCCTTCGCCATTTCCGCTGCACAGGCCTCGCTGACAGCGCCGTCTTTTTTCAGTGTCTTTTTCTTTACGCCAAGAATTTTCTGTTTCGATTCATTGGAATAAGTAATATATCCTTCGTTAAATACATCGGAAGCCCCCGGCACATTAATCAACGTTGAAGCCACCAATCCGCCGGTACAGGATTCCGCCGTAGCTACGGTCATTTTTTTCCGTTTCAGCAGGCCGACCACATGCTGTTCCAGTGTCTCACTCTCTCTGGTTGTATATACTTTATCTCCAAAACGCCCCTTCAATTCTTTGACAATCGGCTTGATGCTCTTCCGGGCCGCCTTCGAATCACTGCCGCTGGCCGTAATTCTCAAATGCACTTCACCGCCCTTGGCATAGGTAGCTATCGTCGGATTTGTCTGTGCTTCAATCAAATCCGATACCGCGTCGGCCACCCGACTCTCGCCCATACCGCAGATTTTCACCGTCTTTGAACAAATGACCTGATGATTTAATCCGGCCAAAAACGGAGCAATACTCTCCTCAAACATCATTTTCAGTTCTTCCGGCGGTCCCGGCATGAGAATAATATGTTTTGCACCTTCTGCCGGAACAATCATTCCCGGCGCTGTCCCGTTATGATTTTCCACAATCTGGGCGCCGTCAATAACCATCGCCTGACGCCAGTTATTGCTGGAAGGCCGTTTGGACCCCATACGCTCAAAATAGGCCTGAATCTGCTGATGAATTTCCGGCGCCTCCGTCATTTCCCGTCCGAGGACCTTTGCCACTGTTTCACGGGTAATGTCATCCTCTGTCGGTCCAAGGCCTCCGCTTAAAAGTACAATATCTGAGCGGTTCAGGGCCGTGCGTATGGCCTCTGATAAACGGCCTTCATTATCTCCCACCGTCACCTGGTAATAATTGGTCAGTCCCAATACCGCACATTCCTCCGCCAGATACCGGACATTCGTATTCGTAATATTTCCGAGAAGAATCTCCGTCCCCACGGATATAAATTCGATAATCATTACATTTCGCCTCCAAGTACCTCTTTATTTTTTACAAGGTAATCCATCAGAGAAATTATTGTCAGTATCAGCGACGCATAAATTAAAACCTGTTCCAATGGATATACCCAGGACGCGCCGAAGAAAATTCCTCCGAAATTCGGAATCATAAAAATAATCGTTACCATGGTTACGGCCGTTTTAATTTTTCCCCAGTAACCTGCGGCAATGACCTTACCGCCTTCGGCCGCTACCAGACGAAAGCCGCTGATGATAAATTCACGGCTGATGATAATTAAAACAATCCACGCCGGAACCCGGTCCACTTCCACGAAGCAGATGAGCGCCGCCGCCACCAAAAGTTTATCGGCCAGCGGGTCCATAAATTTACCAAAATTGGTAACAAGATTATATTTTCTTGCAATCTTTCCATCCAGCATGTCCGTCAGACTGGCAAGAATAAAAAGAATATCTGCAATATAGACGTTCCCTGTCAGGTAAAAAAATACAAAGAAAGGAATCATGATAACTCTGAGTACGGTCAATTTATTCGGTAAATTCATAGATTACATCTCCTGTCAAATCATATTCATCGGCGCCGGTCACTTTCGCACGCACAAAATCTCCGGAAATCATTTCCTCTTCCGCATTTAAAAAGATATAGCCGTCCACTTCCGGCGCATCCCGGTAGGTTCTTCCCACATAAACGCCTTCCTCCGGTATCCGGCCCTCAACCAGCACTTCCAACGTCTTTCCTATCATAGCCGCCGTCTTTTTTGCCGATACCTGCTGCTGCAAAAGCATCAGTTCCTCTCTCCGGCTGTTTTTAAGCGTCTCCGGCACCTGGCCTTCCATCTTTTCCGCCGGGGTTCCTTCCTCCGGTGAATAGGTAAAGACGCCCAGACGGTCAAATTCCATCTTTTGAACGAAGGATTTCAAATCCTCGTGGTCCTTTTGCGTCTCTCCCGGAAAACCGGTAATCAAGGTGGTTCGCAGTGTCATATCCGGTATCGCTTTACGAAGTTTTCCGATGACAGCTTCCAATTCGCTCCGGGACGTCTTTCGGCCCATCCGTTTCAAAATAGCATCGCTGCTGTGCTGAATCGGCATGTCCAGATAATGACAGATTTTTGGCTCCGTCCGAATCACCTCAATCAGTTCATCGGTAATTTCCTCCGGATAACAGTAAAGCAAACGAATCCACCGAATTCCCTCTACTTTGCATAACTCCCGTAAAAGAAGATGCAGACGTTTTTCACCGTAAATATCCTTTCCCCAGGTTGTCGTTTCCTGAGCGACGATATTTAACTCTTTTACACCGGAGGCCGCCAGCCTGCGGGCGTCCTCCAGAATATATGCCATAGGGACACTCCGGTAATTTCCCCGAAGCTTTGGAATAATACAGTACGTACAGTGCTTATCACAGCCTTCGCCGATTTTAAGATAACTGCTGTAACCGCCGGTTGTCAGCACGCGGCGGGTTTCCACAAGCGGAAGTCTGTCCGTAGATTCAAAGGATTGAACCCGCTCCCCTCCAAGGCTTTTATCAATAACCTCGCATATGGTGTCGTAGGCCGTCGTTCCCACGACCGCATCCACTTCCGGCAATTCTTTAAGGACCTCGTCCCGATATTTTTCCGCCAGACACCCGGACACGATGAGCAGGCGGCAGACGCCGTTTTTCTTAAGCTCGGCCATTTCCAGTATGGTCTGGATACTTTCCTCCCGGGCATCGTGAATAAAGCTGCAGGTATTGACGACGATAACCTCCGCCTGAGATTCGTCATTCGTAATCTCATGTCCGTAATCCTGCAAAAGCCCAAGCATTACCTCCGAATCCACCAGATTTTTATCACAGCCCAGTGAAACAAATAGTATTTTCATTCTTAAATCTCCATTTCGGCTGCCTGCACACAATTGTACATCAGCATGGCAATCGTCATTGGCCCGACGCCTCCGGGAACCGGTGTGATGGCGGAAACATGCGGAAATACATCGTCATAATCCACATCGCCGCACAGCTTATGATTTTCATTCCGGTGGATACCCACATCAATGACAACTGCGCCCTCTTTCACATATTCATGATTGAAAAACTTCGGTTTGCCGATGGCCGCAACTAAAATATCCGCCCGACGGCAAACTTCTTTTAAATTTTTTGTATGGGAATGGCATACCGTCACCGTACCGTTTTCTCTGAGAAGAAGCAATGCCATCGGTTTTCCCACAATATTGCTCCGTCCGACAATGACACATTCCTTGCCGTCAATCTCGATACCGCTGCGCTTCAAAAGCTGGATGATGCCCGCCGGCGTACAGGAAACAAAGCCCGGCTGTCCGATACTTAAAGCCCCCACGCTCTGCGGATGGAAACCATCCACATCTTTTTTCGGCGCAATCGCTTTGATGATTTTATCTTCATTAATCTGCTCCGGCAGCGGAAGCTGAACAAGAATTCCATGGACATCCCTGCTCTGATTCAACTGTTCCACCAGTGAAAGCAATTCCTCCTCTGTCGTATCCTCCGGCAGCTCATAGGCCAGTGAACGGATACCGATATATGCACAGGATTTCTTTTTATTTCCCACATAGACTGTCGAGGCCGGGTCGCTGCCCACCTGAATCACAGCCAACGTGATTTCTTTTCCCTCCGCCTTTAATGCAGATACTTTTTCTTTTAATTCATCCTTAATTTCAGCAGAAATCTTTTTTCCGTCAATTATCTGTGTCATTGTCTGTTTTTCCTCCTAAATTAGAATAATCCAACAATATTTCCGTCGTCATCCACATCAATGGCCTCTGCCGCAGGAACCTTCGGAAGTCCCGGCATGGTCATAATGGTTCCCGTGATGGCTACCACAAAGCCTGCCCCGGCGCTGACATAAACCTCACGGATATTTACCGTAAATCCGGTTGGACGTCCCAGTTTTTTCGGGTCATCCGACAGAGAATACTGATTCTTCGCCATACAGACCGGAAGATTTCCCATACCCATGGCTTCAATACGCGCCAGCGCTTTCTCCGCCGCAGCCGAATAGGTCACGCCGTCCGCCCCGTAAATTTCCCTGGACACGGTTTCAATTTTCTGTTTCAGTGTATAATCATCCGGATACAGAACCTTAAAGTTACTCTCCTTGTTTGCCAGAATATCCAGCACCTTATTGGCCAGCTCAACGCCGCCCTGGCCGCCATGCTCCCATACCTCGGATAAAGCAAATTCACATCCTCTGGATTCACAGAAATTCTTAATATAGGCCAGTTCTTCTTCCGAATCTGTCACATATTTATTTAAAGTAACGACAATCGGTACTCCGTATTTCTGGAGATTTTCAATATGTTTTTCCAGATTGACGATACCCTTTTTCAATGCTTCCATGTTTTTCTCAGGAAGGTCTTTCTTTGCCACACCGCCGTTATATTTCATTGCTTTAACCGTAGATACAAGGACAACGGCCGATGGCGTCAGACCTGCCTTACGACATTTAATATCAAAGAACTTCTCAGCGCCCAAATCCGCGCCGAAACCTGCTTCCGTAATTACAATATCCGCCAGCTTCAGGGCCATCTTTGTCGCACGTACACTGTTGCAGCCGTGGGCGATATTGGCAAACGGTCCGCCATGTACAATCGCCGGTGTATGCTCCAGTGTCTGAATCATATTCGGTTTAATCGCATCCTTCAAAAGCGCCGCCATAGAACCGACCGCCTTCAAATCCTTTGCGGTAACCGGTTCGCCGTCATAATTGTAAGCAACAATAATCCGTCCAAGCATTTCTTTTAAATCATTTAAGTCGTTGGCCAGACAGAGAATTGCCATAATCTCGGAAGCTACGGAAATAACAAAATGGTCCTCACGAACCACGCCGTCCGCTTTTGCACCAAGACCTACGACAATATTACGAAGAGCCCGGTCGTTCATATCGACACAGCGTTTCCATACAATCTGATTGGTATCGATTCTCAGCGCATTGCCCTGATGGATATGATTATCCAGCATCGCCGCTAAAAGGTTATTTGCCGATGTAATCGCATGAAAGTCGCCTGTAAAATGCAGGTTCAATTCTTCCATCGGAATTAACTGGGCATACCCGCCGCCGGCCGCGCCGCCTTTAATACCGAAGCATGGCCCGAGGGATGGTTCACGAAGGGCCAATACCGCTTTTTTATTTAAAACGCCCATAGCTTCGCCAAGGCCGACACTGATGGTTGTCTTGCCTTCTCCGGCCGGTGTTGGATTTACCGCGGTTACAAGCACTAATTTTCCATCCGGGCGGTCTTTGATTTTATCCCAGAGCTCATCTGAAAATTTTGCTTTATACTTACCGTAGAACTCCAAATCATCCTCCTGGATATCCAGTCTGGCCGCTACGTTTTTAATCAGTTCCATTTTGGTTTCCTGTGCAATTTGAATGTCAGTTTTCATAATTTCTCTTCCTCCCGCCTATAAAGACTCTTCAACATAGTTTTCAAATTCCTCCGGAGACATCAAAACCTTTCTCGGCTTTGTGCCCTCCTCAGGTCCGACCACTCCGGCTTCATAGAGCTGGTCCATGATTCTTGCCGCCCGGTTGAACCCAATTTTAAATACGCGCTGGAGCATCCCTATAGATGCTTTATCCTTTTCAATGATGAACTTGCCGGCTTCTACAAAATAGACGTCTCTCTCGCTGTTTCCAGACGCGTCCGCAGGACCCGCACTGGTAATCTTTGAGGTAATCTCATCATTATAGTTCACCTGGTCATTTTGACTTTCCCGAAGGAAGGCCACCACATCATTGACTTCTTTATCTGAAACAAAGGCGCCCTGCACACGCAGCGGTTTCTGATATCCCGAAGGATAAAAGAGCATGTCCCCTTTTCCGAGAAGCTTTTCCGCGCCGCCCATATCAATAATGGTTCTGGAATCCACACTGGAGGATACGGAAAAAGCGATTCTCGAAGGAATATTCGCCTTAATCAGACCGGTAATAACATTTACGGACGGACGCTGTGTGGCAATAACAAGATGAATACCACAGGCCCTCGCAAGCTGCGCCAAACGGCAGATGGCATCCTCCACTTCTCCCGGGGCCACCATCATCAAATCTGCGAGTTCGTCCACAATAATAACAATCTGCGGCAATTTCGGATAATCCGGGCTGGCAAATTCGGCCTGGGATACTTTTTCATTATATCCCTTCAAATCCCGGACATTCAGCTCCGCAAACTTCTTATAACGGTCGCTCATTTCCATTACCGCCCAGTTCAAAGCTCCGGCCGCCTTTTTCGGGTCGGTGACTACCGGAATCAGCAGGTGCGGAATCCCGTTATAAACACTCAATTCAACCACCTTCGGGTCCACCATAATCATGCGGACGTCCTCCGGTTTTGCTTTATAGATAATACTCATAATCAATGTATTAATACATACGGATTTACCTGAGCCGGTAGCTCCGGCAATCAGAAGATGCGGCATCTTGGCAATATCCGCCAGAATAACCTTGCCGCCGATATCCCGTCCGGCCGCAAAGGCAATACCCGACTTACTGTTCTGAAATTCCCTGCTCTCCAACAGGTCCCTTAACATAACCGTCGTATTTTCTTTATTCGGAACCTCGATACCAATCGCCGCCTTTCCAGGAATCGGCGCTTCGATTCGTATGTCTGCCACCGCCAGATTTAACTTAATGTCATCCGACAGGCTGACAATCTTACTGACTTTGACACCCTGTTCCGGCTGAAGCTCATAGCGGGTAACGCTTGGCCCGCAGCTCACATTCGTAATCTGTACCTTAACTCCAAAGCTTTCCAGCGTGGATTTTAATTTCGCCGCTGTCTGGCGCAGCTGTTCATCTGTGCTTCCGCCATTATTTCTTTTGCCTCTGACCAGGAGGGACAAAGGCGGAAATACATACTCCGGTTTCTGTTCCAGCGCGGTCTCAATATCTACCGCCGTCGCCTGTTTTTCCGCTTCGCTCGGACCGGAGGTCTTTGCCGCCTCCGCCTTTGCAGCCGCCTTAGCGGCGGCCGAAGCTGTCGGTACAACCCGCGCTGCTGCAGCCGCACCGCCCGATGCAGCCCTATCGGCATTTGTATGGGATGATGATTTCGAAGGTGAAGGTGTTTCTGCCGTCTGAACCGGCGAATCCTTACTTTCTTCCATAACGCCGAAATCATCGTCGATATCAATATCTATCGGACGCAAATCGCCTTCCGGCACAATAAAAGAATTTTTTCGCTCGGATTCTAGCGGACGAATCGGCTCCATATGATTTACCGGAATAACCGTTTCCTCCTTCCGAGGTAAAATAATTTCCTCCGGAATATCATCCACCGCCGGAACCTTTGCCGCCGCACTCAAATCAAAATTCAAATCCTTCTTTTCAAACTTCTCCCGAACCTCTTCAAAAGTCACATTCCGGTTTCCGCCGCGGCCTCTGGCTTCTTCGGCCTCTCCGGCTTCTTTTTGCGCTTCCTTTTCCTTTTTCTTAAGAGCGCGCTGCTCTTTATGATGCTTTGACGCTTTAGAATAAGCGTTTTTGCCCTTTTTGCTCAATGGAATAAAAATTGTTTTCTGTGTAATCAATACAACGGAAATCAAAATTAAAACAATAATAACGACATAACATCCCACTGTTCCAAGAAGCGGATGGAGGGCCTTCACCGCGGCGCCGCCAACCAGTCCGCCGCCATTATGTCCGGCCGAACTGTTCTTATACGCCTGCAGCACCGTCGCTGAGGCATCATAAGGTTCAGTTATCATATGTAGCAAGATTGTGAAGAAAAGATAACAAAAAACAGATGCAATCAACTTGATTTTTGCAATCCGGTTTGAACGGTTGGCAATAAAGAAGGCTATTCCGAAGAAAAATACAAACGGGAAAAAATACGCCATAAGGCCAAACAGTCCGAAAGTCACGCCCGAAATGGCCTGTCCCAATTTTCCGCACAGATTGAAATTACTAAGTACAAGCAAAATACTCAGCGCAAGAATCGAAAGGACAACCACCTCATCCCGGATACCCGCCTGCTGCTGTATTTCTTCCGGCGTCAATTCCGATTTTTTTTCAGCAGATGTTTTCTTTTTTGTTGACGTTTTGCGCCCGGACGTGGTCTTTTTTGTTCTTCCGGCAGTTTTCTGCTGCTTTCCAGCCATTCAAAATTCCTCCTAAATACAAAATTTAAAATACCTGAATAGAGTACGAAAGCGAAATGTCCTTCTGACATTTCGCAATTGCACGTTACATCCTTCAATCAATTATTAAATAACGAAAAAATGGAAAACCAAAGAAATTACGCCAACAACCGCACAATAATATGCAAAGTAGCTGAATTTCTTATTGCTTACCACATACATCATTACCCGGATACAAATATATCCGACAACTCCGGCCACAATCATACCGATAAAATAATACAGAATATTATCACCGCCGGACATGGCGTCTCCAAAATGACGCAATTCCAGCAGATTCGCTCCGACAATTGCCGGCAGAGAAGCAATAAATGAATATTTTACCGCAAAATTTCTGTCGAATCCAAGCGCCAGGCAGGCGGAAATGGTCGAACCGGAACGGGAAATTCCCGGAAGCACAGCAATTCCCTGGGCCACGCCGATAACTGCCGCATCCTTGTATGAAGATTTTTTTACTTTTTTCTTGCCGCCCGGAAGGGAACCGATAATTAACAGCACAATGGCGTTAATAACCAGACAGATTCCCGGAATCAACAGAGAATTTGATGCGGAAGCCACCACATTATTTAAAACAACGCCGATAATTCCCGTCGGAATGGTCGTCACAAGAATCAGCAGGACAAACTTGCGGTAGGCATTGGTTACAATCCGGCGATACGTTCCGTTCCCGTTTCGGAACCGGTTGACCAGAAAAGTTTTCAAATTCACACAGGCATCCGCCAGCAAACGAATACCTTCCATAAATAATTTTCGAATATCCTTCCAAAAAACAATACATACGGCCACCAGGGTTCCTAAATGCAGCATAACCTCAAAAAGCATCCCCGTATCCGTATTTACTTTGAATATGTACTGAAATATGGCTAAATGTCCGGAACTGCTGACCGGTAAAAACTCGGTAATTCCCTGAATCAGGCCCATCAAAATGGCTTCTAAAAGGCTCATAAAAATTTCCTCCGTCAATTTCACTCAATTGTTTTTATCATACTACATATTAATGCCTTTGTCAAAACGATAGTTATTTTTCATTATTTTGTAAGGGGAAATTCGGGTCACATGGCCCAAACTTCCCCTTATTTCCTACATTTTTTCAGATTTTATCATGGATTTCAGATGGGAAAGCGCCTGGGAAATGCCGCCGACCGCATCAATCAGCCCCGCATCCACGGCTTCTCTTCCCACCAGGATTGTCCCCAAGTCCTTTGTCAGCTCCGTATTATCCATCATCATATCCTCCAATTTTTGCTGTGTCGTATGGCTATGCTCCGCAATAAATCCGGTAATTCTGTCCTGAACCCGTTTAAAGTAGGCATAGCTCTGGGGCGCTCCGATAACCATACCGCCCATCCGCACCGGATGAATCAGTACCGTGCCGGATTCCACAATAAAAGAATAGTCCGTCGAAACAGCCAGAGGTACGCCAATGGAATGGGAACCGCCGAGAACCAGAGATACGGTTGGTTTACTGAGGCTCGCAATCATTTCCGCAATAGCCAATCCGGCATCCACATCACCGCCCTGCGTATTCAAAAGTACCAGAAGTCCCTCCAGCTCGTCGTCATCTTCAAAGGCAGCCAGTCTTGGCAATACATGGTCATACCTCGTGGCCTTATTCTGATTGGGCGCCGCCTCATGTCCCTCTATTTCCCCAATAATTGAAAGTAACAGAATCCTCTTTTTTTCCCGGCTTCCCTCCAACACAACCTGGCCGTTTTCTCTGAGTTCTTCATCCTTTTCCTGATTCATCGACTTTCCCGCCTTCCTGTTTATGCTTTTATGATATAGTATTTATCAAAAACAGATAAAAAATACATCGATATCTCCGCTTCCATTGACTAAAAAAACATGCTATGATAGGACTATATTTTTACAGGAGGTATCCCCGATGTTTCGACAAATCCACGAAAATCCAGACATATATACCGTTCCGGTCATTCTGCCGAACAATCCGCTGAAAAATCTGAATTGTTATATCATTAAAACCCCGGAAGAAAATCTGGTCATCGACACAGGCTTTAATCAACCGGAATGTCTGGAGGCTTTAAGCGCAGGCTTAGAAGAACTTAAAATTGATAGGAATCGAACGACCCTTTTTCTGACGCATCTTCATTCCGACCACATTGGTTTGACCAACCATATTGCCACAGACAAAACCCGAATTCTCATTGGCAATGTGGATTATGATTATTTAAAAACACAGCACAACGAAAATTTCTGGTCATGGATGGAAGAAAAATTTTACAGAGAAGGGCTTTCCCGCGATTTAATTGAATTACAGAGAAAGGTGAATCCGGCCCGGGCCTATGCACCCGAATATTTATTTGATGCAAAAACGGTATCTGATAATGACGTTTTTCAAATCGGGGACTTCGCCTTCCGTTGTCTCTGGACACCGGGACATACACCGGGACACACCTGTCTTTATATGGAAAAAGAAAAGATTTTATTCTGCGGCGACCATATCTTATTTGATATCACACCAAATATCACGATGTGGCGCGGCGTGGAGGATTCCCTTGGAAACTATCTGGAAAGTCTGAACAGGGTCAAAGCACTGGATATCCGTCTGGCGCTTCCGGCCCACAGAAAAAATGATATGGACGTCTATGAACGTATCCGCCAGATTGAGGAACACCATGACCGCCGCATCAACCAGACCCTTTCCATTATCCGCGAAGAGCCTGGCCTCAACGCCTGCCAGATTGGCGCCCGGATGACCTGGGCCATGCGCGGTAAAAACTGGGAGGAATTTCCGATTCAGCAAAAATGGTTTGCCATCGGTGAAACCATTTCCCACCTGGACTATTTATTAAAACGCGGCCGGATTGTACGGCATGAAGAGAAAGAAATTATATATTATACGGCCAGTTAAATTTCGGCTGCCCGTTGAAATGCATTTGAGCTTTTCACCGGGCGGCCCGTATTTTACTTCATTTTCCAGTCCAAAATCTCCTGCTTCACCTGTTCCAAAACAGAACGTCCCTTTTTTGCGTCCCCAGCCGAACCCATGAAAACACAATTTAAGGTACACACATTTCCAAATGTACTGACCGTCAGCTGAAAATCCGGCGGCCGTCGATAGCTGCCGGTTATATAGCAATCCCGAACTGTACAATTCTTAAAAGACAATCTCTGACCATCAATCATTCCGATATTTGTATAGGATATGTGATTCAGCCGATAAACCGCTTTTATCACATACGCAATCAATGAAACGGGCGCTCTGTGGAATATCCGATATAAGGGTTTAATTCCCGAAAAACAAAGTTTCCGGGATTTTTGAAGCGCCATTTCGATATGGACTTGCCGTAAGGTTTCATCAAACGTTTCCTCATTGGGAATTTCAATAACGATGCTTCGATATATCCCGGTCATATTCGCAACTGTTAATTTCTCAGATTCGGACGAAAAGCGGCGCAAATCTGCAGGACAAGGGAGAACAATTTTGTCCACGTTTTGTATTCTGGCAATAACGCGGGCGTAGGCCGTCATAAAAAGGTCATTGAAGGTCACCCCTGAGCGTTTTGCTTTCTGATAAATGGCTTCCATATCCTCCGGCGAAATTTTTGTTTTCAAACAGATGGGAGTCATTTCTTTTCCGGAGGAATACATTGTCTCCAAAATATTTCTTTTCTTTGACGAACCTATCGGAAACGACGGCAAACGCCGATGGTTCATTGTCTGCTCTGTCGGCGAAAGAACATGCACATTTTTCAAAAGAAAGGCGATATCCCGTTCATTTTTCATCCCCATATCGAGTGGCTCATCGTTATAAATCGCCGCCAATAAATAAAGATATTCCAAAAATCCCTTGCCGTCAGCAAGAATATGACTCATGACGAAAACAACCTGCGTATACTCCGGTTTCGGCCTGACTATTATATGCAATTGGGCCTGCCGGCTTAAATTCGGGCACATAAATTTTTTGCGATTTTCCGTATCTGTCACCACGATATCCTCTGCTGTAAATCCCAAATGAACAAAACGGCCTTTCTGAAAATCATAAGCAAATAAAATTTCAGGTACAATCTTACTTGAAAGAAAAACGGCTTTTTTTAAATGTTCCAAATCCAGGTATCCCGTAAGCCTCATACGAACATACATCAGTGGATATACTCTGGCTCTGTGGGCCGCTTCGACAAAATCCAAACATTCACAGGTTCTGTCCCTTTGTTTCATCTCTTTACCTCGATATTTCCATTCTTTGTTTCTGCTTTAACATTTACAACAGGATGTTCGCCAACGATACCTTTGCTCTCTCCTCCGTCAACGGAGAGCCACTCCTGAAAGGAAGTCGATATGGAACCATTCTTCGCCGCCGCCGTAAATTCAAATTCTAAATCTGAGGGAAGTGTAATAAAAATATCCGTATTTTTGTTATAAAAAAATAAATCTCCCGTAACTTCTGTATAAATCACGTTTAAATCTCCCGAATTACTTACCTCGTAGCTTCCGAAACCAATCGCCGATTTTATATTTGCATTGCCGCTGGTGGAGGTATATCGGACACTTCCCGCCAGTTTTTCACAAAAGACATTACCGCTGGTCGTTTCTATTTTAATGGTATCCGCATCCAGACTGCCTATATTGACTGTCCCGGCCGTACTGTTTACCCGAAACTCATTTAAGGATAAATTGCTCCCCGAAAAATCAATATCTCCGTCCGTCGTTGTCACCGTCAAATTGTTGTGATAAGACGACGGCAGGTAAACCTCGACATAACGGGAAAAATCATTGTTTAATAAAGGCTTGCCGCCCTCAGAAATTTGAATACTGCCAGCCCTCGTATCAACTTTCGCATAATAACCGCTTTTATTTTCCGTCATATATTCACGGATAATCAACTCATGGCCATCACTCTCATAAAATGTTATCTTCTCTTCATCATAAGATATCGTTATCTCCGATATATCGTCTGTCTGAAAGCGCATCTCATTTGCCAATTGAAATGTCTGGCTGCAAAAACACCCCGACAAACATATGAAGCTGGCCAAAACTGCTAAACACATCCCAATCCCTTTTCTTATTTTCATACCATTTTCTCCCCTTTTTTATTGTGGTAAATGAATAGTTCATTCATTAATTAAGTAAAAATCAGAGGGCTCAAAGGCCCCGCCAATTTATTTTTTATATGCAGCTATAATATTATCCATGCATACCTGTTTTGCCAACTCCACCGGAATATCTTTCGTTTCAAAAGTTGTATACCGAATATCCATGGCCCACCAGGATAATATTTCAATCATAAGCGTCACCGACAATTCAAGATGCTCCATCGGACGAACCGTTCCCTGTTCAATAAATACTTTCAGATAATCAATCATCGTATTAAAAAACTGTTTACGGTAAGTTGAATAATGTTCGGCTAAATTTTTAAAATCAAATTGATTTTTTTCAATAAACAGACAGCCGGCCGCATACTGAGAAAGAATATCAAAAGCGTCACTGATAAGCGTTTCAAAATCATAATCGGCCGCATTATTCCGAAGATGCGCGGCAAAATCATTCTCTGATTTTTCAAAAAGACTGATAATTTCATTTTCCAATCCAAGAAATAAGTCGTCTCTTATCGGCCGTTCAAAGTCACGTTCAATAAACGAAGGGTCTACGGTACATTTTAAAATAAAATGCATAATCTCTTTTTTGCCCGCAAAATCCAGATATATCGTCCCGACAGAAACTCCCACTTCCTTTGCAATATGGCTTATCTGGGTTTTCGCATAACCTTGCTGGAGAAATAACCGGGTCGCCGCATCGGAAATTTCTTTAATTCGCTGATTCAAATATATCTCCCCTTTTATGAATGAATTATTCACTTATATAATAATTGTTTTTATGCATTCTGTCAACACTAAAATAATGCTTTTCGTGCCGCGGGCATTAAAGAACGGCCCAGCCAAAGCTGCGCCGTATTCCATACGTCTAATCAAATATCCGTTTTGATTCCGGCCAGGATTTCATCCGAAACCACTGGGTATAAATTTTTTTTAATCCAAGTCTTTCATACATCAGAAAAGCGCCCGTATTTCCCTGACGAACCTGAAGATGGGCCTGTGTTGCCCCCATTTTCTTACCTTTGGAAATTATCTGGCTGCATATCTTCATGGCCAGCCCACGACGCCGATAATCTGGATGAACATGAATGGCATACAGACCAATATAATGTCTCTCCAGCACGCCAAGTCCTGTGCCAATTATCTTTCCCCGATGACGAATTTTTACACATACCATCGGAAGACGAATCCGTTTAAAAATCTTTTTTTGGGTTTTCTCCATGGATGGATAGGGAATATCAATCAACATATTCACGCCCTCCAGCCACTCATTATCCATCTGGCTCATCGTAATAATCTCATAATCGTCCTCCAGCCTGTTCAACCGCGGCGCCTCCCAATCTTTTAGGGAACGATACAGCACATCGACATATTTCACATTTTCATAACCTCTGGCCTCCAGAAGCTCGTCCAAAGCCCCGGGAACAGCCGCCGTCATTTTATAAATTGCAGGCAAGAGCAATTCACGATATTGATTTTCACAGTAGATAACTTTTTCTTCCAAATCATAACTGGAATGATAAAATGGATAAATGCAATTCGCCCGATATGTATAGCCACCGGAAAAATTCAAAATCCATCCATCATAGATTTCCCGTTCCAAGGCTGGAAAAGCATTTATTAAAATCTCTTCAATCTCTCCAATCCGCCCAAGTTCCACAAAAGCTGCCTCCAAAATCACGCAATTTTCATCGGACTAAAATATGCAATATAAAGCCAAATACCCCAATGAATTAATGTCAACACAACTGTAAGTATACGCCGCTTCGGTGTCACCGGATTTCTGAAAAATAAGCTCAGGAAAATTCCGAAGGGCGGCATTAATACACACATACAAAGAATAAACCAAAGTCTGGTATAAAATTTACCTTCCAAATAATTCGCCTCTTTCATTTAATTTAATAAAATCTTGAATATTTATTATATCATTATACTTAACCTATGTAAAGCA
>CABUAW010000057.1 GCA_902489645.1 uncultured Lachnospiraceae bacterium
AAGTCACCTGCCCGTCGCTTCCGGCTTTGTAAGCTTCATAAAACTGCATGGCCTCGTCATATCTGCCTTCATTGATTGCATCAATTTTATCACATATGTGTTCATCGGCTGCAGCCAGCGCCAGTGCGTCGTCCCGCAGAGCCGTCCGCTCCTCTTCCGTCAATATGCTGATGGCCGTCCTTTCCGTATACCAGTTCGGTTCCACGGCATTTTCCACGGGAATGACCCTGTTGGATACATACTGAAAACCTCCGTCCAACAGAGGCCGAATGACGACTTCGTGAGAAAAAGCCCGTTCCATCATCTTTTCCGGCCAGACCGCATCCACAGTCAATGTCAGCGTACCGTCATTATTCTCCCTGTAATCCACGACCTCCGGATAGGGAATGTTTGTGATTCTCGCCACGTCATTCATCCCCCTTGGCCGGTATTGATAAACATTACTTTCCACATGGTAGACGGTTCGTTTTCGCAGCGTATCCGTGTCTAAATTAAAATATTTTAAAAACAGGCCTTCAAACGTGTCTCCCGGAATTTCATACCGCTCGTCTTCCGAACCCACACCGTAGGGTGATTCGCAGCCATAGGCCATCAGATACAAGGGCTCGAATAAATCATAAAAATTCAACGTATTAAAATTCGTCTCGTCCCAGTCAACAATGAACATATTATTCAGGTAATAATTCACCGGCGCCACATAGCGCCGACAGGCTTCCAGGCACTCATCCTCCAGAGGTTTTACACGAATCGCCGTATACCCCATGCTTTTTTCATAGCCCTCCGGTAAAGAGCGCTCAAAAAACAAATACCCTTTATCCGAATACACCCAGGATACTGCCGTAAATTCTTCCCTGAATCCGGCCTTCGGCTGATTTTCCTCCCAGTTGACCACACATTTAAGGATTTCCACCCTATCTCCGTCAGAAGAAAATTCATAGTAATTAAAACTTCCCGAAGACATTAAAATAATCAGCCCTACTTCCCCCGGCTGGCCCTGGCTGACCTTTTGACAAAAATCTTCAACCGGTTTTGGATGTGTCATATTCAGTTGATGCTCCGCATCCACCGCACTGTAACCAAGCTCTCCAAGACGATTCAAAATCCTTTCTTTTGTCTCCAATGTTCCCAGTGTACCGGCCGCTGACGCAGACCTGTATATATCCTGAAAACAGGCTCCGGCCGCGGCCCCGTCGTCCAATATATCTTTCTCAGCGCCTTCCTGTGTCGTTTTACTGCATCCGTTCACTATAAACACTATCAGAATACAGCCAAGGACACATCGCAGAGTTCTCATAAAATTCGGAATTAATAATCTTCGTATCATATTTAACCTCCTTTATCTTACAAATGTAGGATTTATATTCTTTAATATTACACTTGTAAGATAAGGAAGTCAATATCTATTTTTATTCGGTTTCCCGCAGTCTCTCTACAATACTCTTTTTCTGTATGCGCCGGTATGCGGCCAGCGGAGCGATAACTGCTACCAGAAAAAGCAACGGAAGCATTATCAGGAAAGGCAATATCTGAAAATGATATTCAAAAAATGCAAGCATATGATTAAAGGCACTAAGCAGCCGCCAGGCGATTAAGCTTCCCAAAACCAGACTGATTATTCCGGCAATGCCCACATAGCTGACGCCTTCAATAATCAACATTTTCTGAAGCTGCCGATTTGTCATTCCTATACTCTGAAGCATGGCAAATTCCCGTTTTCTTGCAATAATTCCGGTGATGACAGCATTAATAAAATTCAATATGCCAATCAGGGCAATGACCGCGGCCAGGGCTATGCCAATCGTTCCGATAACACGAACCATACCGTCGAATTCCTCCCGAATATTATTTTTTGAGAGGTATCCCATCGAAGTTCCCAAAGTTTCCGTATAAGTTTTAAGGCTGTTTTCAAAGGCTTCCTGCGCATCCCCTTCCACCTTATAGGACACGGCAAACTGCTGTGCAAAAGGATTCGCTTCAAATTCCTTCAACGGAAGCACCAAATCCATGCCGTTTACCGTGTATAAATGCGTATCCATACTGTATGGAATGGATACAACGGCCATGACCTCATAGGTTTTTGTCTCCAGATGGTCATACCAGACGTCCAGGGTTTCGCCATTTTCGTCCTTCACTTCATGGACCTCGGAATCCTCCGTTCTTTGTACGATTTGAATGATATCTCCCGGACGGTATACCCGTTCTTCGCTGGTAAAATCACCGCAGCCTGTAATCTCCCCCGCCAGAATGTAATTACCGGACTGAAATTTTTCGATATCCAGTTCTCCCTCAATAACCTGCAGATTTTCCAGTAAAGAGGAACTGTAACCGTAATAATGGGTGGATAGAGGAAGTTCTTTATTCATCACCTTTTCCAGTCTCAATTCTGTGTCTTCATTCCGAATTAATTTTCCCGACGCATCCAGTTTTTGATATCGCTCCAACGCCGTATCGTCCATTTTAATGGTAACGATACCATAAGGAAACCAATACATTTCATTTTTCTCAATAATGCCCTTCTGCGCGTCTGCCATTGACAGATAAGCATCATCTATCGTAAAGTCTCCATCACGATAGCCGCTGGTAATATTTACGCTGCCGAGAACAAAATCTCCGACCATACGTTCTTCCAAAAATTTTTCAATACGCAGGCTTCCAACGCCGGTCATGACGACGGTCAGTAAAATGACGCTCAGGGAAATAGCCGCTACCACCACCGATGTTTTCTTTTTATTTCGGCCCATGTTGGCCATGGCCATGGCAAATATGCTGAAATTTCGTTCTTTTCTCTTTTTATTTTTCGCCTCGCTGCTGCCCTCCGTATATTTCACCGCTTCGACCGGAGATACGCTCCCGGCAATCTTTCCCGGTTTCCGGCAGCTTAAGAAGACCGTAAGTATGGAAAACAAAGCGCCTAAAACAATTATCAGCGGATTGAATTTCAGGGTAATGTCATTTTCATATTGCATAAAACTCATTGCAAAAGGCAGGGTGTATTTGCCAATGCCATATCCCAGGGCCAAACCAATGGGAATTCCAATTCCCGATAACATAATGGCCTGACGGCTTACCAGACGGTGAATCTGACGTTTCGTCGTTCCAATCGTTTTGAGCAGCCCGTAAAACCGTATATCCGATACGACAGAAATCTGAAAAATGTTGTAAATAATCAAATAACCCGTAAGCAATGTGACCAGAACCGCCGCCGCCAAAAAAACGTAGGTCAGCGGGTCTACGGATTCTAAACGGCTCTGCATATAAGCCCAATTGACACCATAATCTAATTCGGTGCCCGGAATATATCCGGCATTTTCAATAACCGTGCGAACCTTTTCTTCCAGCTTTGACGTTCCAGAGAAAAAGAGATGAATCTGCAGCAGGCCAACGCCGCTATTATCATCCGAATAATTTTTATACCAATCCAGGAAATCCTCGTCTGTCCAATCCCCTCGAAGTTCATTCCAAAATGTCTCAGATAGAAATAACTCACTGGCATGACTGACGTAATCTCCTTTATACCAGCCGCTGACAACAAATTCCTTTTCAATCATCCGGCCGCAAAACTCAAATTTTAAAGGAATCGTCACGCCAATTCGATGTTCGACTTGAAGTTCATCCATCACAATCGTATCGACGACAACTTCATTTTCTTCCACCGGAAGATGACCTTCCTCCAGGTGAATAAAATAATCCTCCAAATCCTTTTCATCCGGCACATATCGAAGTTCGGCCTGCCGTTTCATAATATTTTCGGCATAACCAAGGAAAATATTGTAACTGCTCCGTTTAACCAGCGGGTCCGCTGAAACCTTTTCGTATTGTTCCATCGTCGCCCGTTTAATTCCCGCATGAAATTTTCCTCCGACCTCGTGCATCGTCTGCTCCTGGGCCACCTGAATCATACCACCGCACAAAGAAAATACCGCAGTAAAAAGCATTCCCGTAAGAATAATCGCCAGTACGGCAAAGAGGTTGCGCATCCGGTTATTTTTAAGACTCTTTTCCGAAAGCCGCCGGATGACTGCCTGATTATTATTTCTCATACCGGACACCTCCCCGGACAGAATCGCCGACAATCCGGCCGTCTTCGATGTGAATTACCCGGCCGCAGAGCTGGGCCAGCGCCTCATTATGGGTAATCATAACAATGGTCTGATGAAACCGTTCTCCGGTCAGCTTCAAAAGTCCCAATACTTCCTGAGTTGTCTTGCTGTCCAGATTTCCTGTCGGTTCATCAGCCAGGATAATCGCCGGTTTTGATGCCAGCGCCCTGGCTATGGCCACCCGCTGCTGCTGACCGCCGGAAAGCTGATTCGGAAGATTATTCATTTTATCCTCAATACCGAGCATTTCGACAATCTCATGAATATAACGCTTATCGACACGCCGTCCGTCCAATTCCACCGGAAGGGTAATATTTTCCCGGACACTCAAAATTGGCACCAAATTATAGCTCTGAAAAATAAATCCGATACGCCGTCTCCGAAAAATTGTCAATTCATTCTCATTTAAACGAAATATCTCCTTTCCGGCCACCGTTACCGTTCCCGATGTGGCATAATCCAGTCCTCCAAGCATATGGAGCAAGGTAGATTTTCCAGAACCGGAAGTGCCGACAACCGCTGTAAACTCCCCTTCCTCTATGCTTAAATTTATGCCGTCCAGGGCTTTTACCAGAGCGGCGCCCTTTCCGTAATATTTTTTTAAATCCTTTGTTTCCAATATTTTCATGAACAAGGCCCCCTTTGTTTGATTTGTCTTTATTCTACCATCCGCTCCTTACAGCGTTCTGACAAAAAAGAAGGCAAGTCCTTACAGTTTTGTAAGAACTTACCCTCTGTTCAATAAAAACACTGAAAAACAGCTTCCCTCGCCCGGATTCGACGCCACCGTCACATAACCCTTTTCACTTTGCAAAATCAACTGGGACAGATAAAGCCCAAGGCCATTGCCATCATTCGAACCGGTCTGCGCTCCCCGGTAAAAACGCTGAAAAATTTTCGGATATTCCTTCTCGGATATGCCCATTCCTTCGTCCTTAATGGTTATCCGGGTATAAATATCCAATCGGTACCATTCCAATCTCTATCCGGCTGTTTTCCGGCGAATATTTCACGGCATTTTCCAAAATATTTGCCATCGCTTCCGCCGTCCATTTTGGATTATGCCATAAAGTCCTGTCCTGAAATTCTTCCATAATAATCTCAATCTTCTTTTTTGAGGCCTGGGCATAGACGGAGCCGACAGCCAAAGCCAATGTCGGCTTAATCCCGATATTTTCAGCCTTAAAATCAATGATACCATTTTCAAGACGGGAGGCCTTAATCAGATTTTGCATCAGCCACTGCATCTTTTCCGCCTGCGCTTTTGTACGCTCTAAAAATTCCTTTCGGCCCGCCTCATCCATCGCTTCATCCAGCATAATTTCCGTGTTCATCACAATATTTGCCAACGGTGTTTTTAACTGGTGCGATAAATCCGAAATCAGCTCCATAACCTGATTTTTCTCAGAAACCGCCAGCCGCTCCTTGGAAGAGGCCTCAATTAAAATCTGGCGAAGCTGGCTGAGTATTCTGGATTCCCGTGTTTCCTGAATATCCTGCGTATTTTTGTCATTAAAATTCCATTGCTGATAATCTTCAAGCATATCGTCCATCTTTTTTAATTGCCGGAAATAATAAGCGGCCCATAAAATCAGGGCCGCCAGACACATCAAAATTCCAATCCCCAGACCAATATCCAACATGCGCATCGTCATAAATTATCCTCCCAGAGATATCCCATGCCATGAATGGTTCGGATATGGTTTTCGCCAATTTTTTTACGCAAACGGCTGATATTTACCGGAAGGGTATTCTCCTCTACAAAATTGCCGTCATCGTCCCAAATCCGTTCTAAAATCTGTTCCTTTAATAGAACCCGGTTCTTGTTTTCCATAAAATATTGAAGCAGACGAAATTCGGTCAGACTGACATCCAATATATCACTGCCGCGATACACACGCAGGTTTCCCGGGTATAAACGTATGGAACCGGAAACCAGTACCGTTTCAGGCTTCCCATGGCCAACGCTTATTTCCGATGAATTCTTACGTCTTAAAAGATTTTCCAGACGGATTTTCAATACCGAAACAGAAAACGGCTTCGTCATATAGTCATCGGCGCCGCTTTTTAAACCCATGATTTCGTCCACTTCCATATCCCGGGCCGTCAGCATAAGTATCACCGCATCTGAAACTTCCCGAATCCTCCGGCACACTTCAATGCCATCGCCATCCGGTAAATTCAAATCTAAAATCACGCCCTCCGGATTTTCCTTTTCAAACAGACAAATTCCCTCTTTGGCCGAAGCCGCCGCCGCCACATCGTAGCCCTCCTGACTAAGGGCAAAGGTCAATCCGCGGCTCAGTCCAATATCATCCTCAATCACTAAAATTTTCATTGCAATTTTATTTTTCCGCTAACTGACAAATAAAATCCACGCAGGTATCTACCCCCAATGTGGAGGAACTCAGGCAAACATCATAAAAGTCCGCCACGCCAAACTCCGTATTGGTATAGTAGGAACAATATTTTCTCCGTGTTTTATCGACAGCCCGCATCCGCTCGATAATTTTTGATTCCGAAGCCTCCGGCATCTTTTCTTTCAAATGCATAATACGGAAATAAGGCTCCGCATGGACAAATACATGAAGCGTATTGTCAAATTCTCTGAGGATAGCATTGGCATTACGGCCGACAATGACACAATTTCCTTTTTCACCAATTTCCCGAATAACCTTTTTCTGAGCTGCAAATAACTTTTCATTTAACGGTTTATTATAAAAATCAAATAAACTCTGGGCAAAGCCAAAATTCATCGGCACCTTTTCATCCCATTTCTGCAGGCTTTCAACATCCACATTGGAATGTTCGGCGGCCCGCAAAATAATCTCTTTATTGTAAAACTCATAACCCAGTTTTTCCGCCACTTTAAGGCCAATCGTACCGCCATAGGCTCCAAATTCCCGGCTAATCGTAATAATTTTTCTCATAAACCCCTTCCTCCTCAGCTTATAAAACTTTATTCAGGAAATCGATGGTTCTTGCCTCTTTCGGATGTTTGAGAACTTCCTCCGGCGTTCCCTGTTCCACAATATAACCGCCGTCCATAAAGACGATTCGGTTCGCAACTTCTCTGGCAAAACCAATCTCATGAGTAACAACGACCATCGTCATACCGCCCCTGGCCAGTTCTTTCATAACTTCCAGAACCTCGCCGACCATCTCCGGGTCCAAGGCGGAAGTCGGTTCATCAAAGAGCATGATATCCGGATTCATCGCCAGCGCCCTTGCAATCGCAACACGCTGTTTCTGACCGCCGGAAAGCTGCGGCGGATAGACATCGGCTTTCGCCTCCATACCAACGCGCTTCAAAAGCTGCATTCCCTTTTCCCGCGCTTCTTCCTTGGTCATCTTTTTTAATTCGACCGGAGCCAGCATAATATTCTCCATAACTGACATATGCGGAAACAGGTTAAAATGCTGGAACACCATACCGATATTTTCACGGACTTTATTAATATCCACATGCTTATCGGTCACATCAAAGCCATCCACTATAATCGTACCGCCCGTTGCCACCTCAAGCTGATTCAGGCAGCGCAGAAAGGTGGATTTGCCGCTTCCGGAAGGCCCGAGAAGAACAACAACCTCTCCTTCGGAGATATCCATACTGATATCCTTTAAAACTTCCAGTTTACCGAAACTTTTTTTCAGATTTTCTACATGAACTTTATTAGTATGCTTCTGTTCCACGTTTTATCCTCCTTTCCATATACTTGGCCAACTTACTGAGCAGCGTAATGACAACTAAATAGAAAATGGCAATGACCGCCCAGGTCTGCAGCAGGGCCATTGTGTTACTGGCCACCGTCTTACCTGTATTCGTAAGTTCCGGAAAACCAATAATTGACAAAATAGATGTATCTTTCAAGGTAATGATAAACTGATTGATAATTGAAGGAATCATCGTGCGAATCGCCTGAGGCAGAACGACCTTACGCATACTTGTCCCATAAGGAAGACCGAGACTTCTGGCCGCCTCCATCTGTCCTTTGTCCACACTTTCAATACCGGCCCGGATAATTTCTGCCATGTAAGCACCGCAGTTCATCGCCAGAGCAATAACGCCCGCCTGAAGCGCCGTCAGTCTGAAATCCGAAAATCCCATAGATTTCATCCCCTGCGGAATACCAAAATAAATAAAGTAGGCTAAAACAATTAAAGGCACACCCCGCACCGCATCTACATAAATCGTGCCTATCAGATTAAATATCCGATTTTTGCCAACGTTCATCAGCGCAAAGATAAGGCCGATGATTAAAGCAAAAATCAGCGCCAACAACGTCAATAACATTGTATTGCCGAGAGATTTCAACAACATGTTGAAATAAGTACTAAGTATCGCTCCCATTCACACTTCTCCTTCTGTATATATTTATTGAATATTTATAATTTTATCACATGGATAATAAAAAAACAAGAACGCCGGAAATTCTTTCAGAATCCCCAGCGTTCCTGATAAAAATCAATGCTATTATTTTTTAATAATTATTCACCTAAGTATTTTGCGATAATCTCGTCATATGTACCGTTTTCTTTGATATTTGCAAGACCGGCATTGAACATATCCAATAACTCCTGATTTGCTTCATCCATGATTGCAAAACCATAAGGTGCGCCTTCACTTTCCATGCCTTCCGGAATCTTCAGCTCAAGTCCGCCCTCTTTAATATTTGCTGCCATAATCGGTGTATCTTCTACACAGGCCGCGCTGTTTCCAAGAACAACATCCTGATACATTGTCGGTGAATCCTCAAATACGGTTACTGTGAATCCATATTCATCTTTCAGGCTATTTGCAAAGTCAGCGCCTGCTGTTCCCTGTTTTACCGCAACATTAAGGCCAGCCAGGTCTTCAAAACCTGCGATATCGCTGTTAGCCGCTACGGCAAATGTCTGTGTTGCATTATAATATCCTTCAGAGAAAATCCAGCCGGAATCAATACGTTCCTGCTTAATTGTTGCTCCGGCGATGATACCGTCGGCCTGTCCAACCTGTACGGCCATAGCTGCGGCATCAAAGCCGATACTCTGCAGCTCATATTCAAATCCCTGGTCTTTGGCAATCGCATCAAGAATATCCACATCGATACCTACAAATTCACCGCTTTCGTTTGTGTACTCGAAAGGTTTGAAAACCGTATCCGTAGCGATAATCCATTTTTTATCTCCGCTTGCAGTTGCTGTTGTCTCTCCCGTTTCAGCAGTTGTTTCTCCAGTTTCAGCGGTTGTCTCTGCCGCCTTTGTCTCTTCCTTCGTAGAACCGCATCCAACAAGGGCGCCGACTACCATAGCGGAACATAACAATAATGCTAATGGTTTTTTCATTTTAAACTCCTCCTAAAAATAATTTCAAAAAACAGCGGAACACATGGCCATCAAAGGCATTTTGACACCATCGTCTTCCGCTGATTTACTCTATTATTATATTAAATTGACGCCGTATTGTCAAATATCATTTACTTATTTTTCATAAATACTTTCAGAAAATGACTTAAAGTGGTCCGGCTGTTGTATGCGGCCATAAAAGCGTTTCGCTTCTTTACCGTCTCGCCGTTCCCCTCATCCAGAAGATAAATCAACGGGTCTACGGCCACACCATTCTCCTCCACCTGGAAATGCAGATGATTTCCCGTCGAATACCCGGTCGTGCCACTCAGACCAATCTGCTGGCCCTTGGCAACCTCCTGTCCGACTTTGACGTAAATCTCCTCATGGTGCATATACTTGGTAACCAATCCGTCGCCATGGTCAATCACAATCCAGTTTCCGGCGGATTCACTGTACCCGGCCTGAATAACAACGCCGGCTTCAGCGGCATAGGTCGGAATATTTTCCGAACCGGTACCCAAATCGAGTCCTTTATGGAACTGCATATCAAAGCTTCGGTAGCCGAAGGTACTCGTAATCACAGAACCGGGACATGGATTTGCAAAACGGCCAATCATATTCGAAAAATCAATCAAAGTCAAATCATCCAGACGATAAAGGTCGTAGGTTGCCATAATACGAATCAGGCTTTTCCCATAATTGGAATCGGTGGCCCAACGTCCTCCAATCCGCATGGCAAAGGTATTTGCATCCTTCACATTCTTAATCAAATCGGCATAGTTTTCCTCAATCAGCTTCTGACGGTCCTCAATAGCCTCCGTATATGTATGATAAGCCCGAAAACCGGCGCTGGACGAATACAGCTTGCCGTCGGCGTTCATCTCCATCGTTCCCATGTTTACGCTGCCGGCCGTACCTGTTCCTTTAATACCGAAAAGGTTACAATATTGATAAGCCAAATATGAAAGTCCCTTTCCTTCGTCACCGCCAGGGCCATAAGAACCGAAACCGGATTCCTGAATAATCTGAGCAATTGTCACGGAAGCCGGGTAACCGCTCTCGTCCTGGCATTTTAAAGCGCCAACGACCATTTCCTGAGTAATGAAGGACGGCAAGCCTTCAATCGGCACGGTCACATTATATTGAATACGGTCCCTGACTTTTGAAAACTGTTCGGAGGACAAAAAGCTTTCCGCATGAAAAGCCTCTCCGACCACCGGCGGCTCCGTCTTCGTTTCTGTTATGCTTTCCGGCCGCTTACTCTCTGTCTCTTTAAGGCTTTCCGTTTCTTTCGAAGTTTCCGTCTCTTTCGATGGCTCTGTCTCCCTGGAATTCTCTGTTTCTTTCGAACTTTCTGTTTCTTTAGAGCTTTCCGTCTCTCTGGTACTTTCCGTCTCTTTCAAGCCTTCTGTTTCTTTCGAACTTTCCGTTTCCTTCGAATCTTCTGTCTCTTTGGCGCCTTCCGTTTCTTTCGAATTTTCTGTCTCTTTGGTGCCTTCCGTCTTTTCGGAATCTTTTATCTCTTCTGTTTGGGCCGGCGTTTCTGTCTCCGCAGGAGCTTCTGTTTCCACGATAACTTCTGTTTCCACCGGCGCCTCTGCCGTCACAAAATCTGCCTCAATCACCGGTGTTCCGTCGCCGTACAGAACAACGCAGTTATTCTCCAGTATGTAATGCCAGCCGTCAGGTAACTGATAGCCGGTCCGTGCCTGATAAGCCGCCGGGCTCTCCTCACTGACCGAAGCGCCCTCGGGCACCGCCGCCAGAGCCTGTCCCGGCACCGCCAGCGATAAGGCCAGCGACATAGCCGCTACACGGATTGCTTTTGAGTAATTCATATGCATCAGTCCTTTTTCTGTCTAATCTCTCAAATGTCTTTACACATCACACATATAGTATAGTTTAATCCGTCTTCATTTTCAAGGTAAAATTTACATAACTCATCTGTTTTATTGAAAAAATTAGATTTCCGTACTATAATAAGATAAGTTAGATGTATATAACTAAAATAACTTTTGCAGAGGGGACGATGCTTATGACAAGCGCGGAATATAAGAAACTGTCGCTTCGGGAATTTGACCGGGCGGCAGAGAAATTCGACGATAATGAACCCAGTGTATACAATATGTGCCGCAAGGATTATCCAGACATTTTTGCGGAGGCCGTCCGTGAGCCATTTACCGACCTTTTGGACGCGGGCTGCGGTACCGGAGCCATGCTCGGCCTGTTTAAAAAGGACTGCCCAAAGAAACACTACACAGGGATTGACCTTTCAGAAAAAATGATTGAAACTGCAAAGAAAAAGCAGTTAGAGGGCGTACAATTTTTTGTAGGTGACTGCGAGTCTCTTCCCTTTGACGAAGACAGCTTTGACGTCGTCACCTGCTCCATGAGTTTTCACCATTATCCCAATCCTGAAAAATTCTTTGTAAGCCTGCGGCATGTTCTGCGCCCCGGCGGGCGGCTGATTTTGAGAGACATGGCCTCAAAAAGCCCCCTGATAATGTGGTTTATCAATCATATCGAAATTCCGGCGGTCAATCGATTCATTAAAAAAGGGGATGTTCATTGCTACACAGAATCCGAACTCCAGAAGCTCTGTGTCCAAAGCAGTCTTCAATTGGAGCGCTACGAAATACGAAAGGGCTTCCGGCTGCACTGTGTTGTCCGAAATCCCCGTGTATAGCTCAAGGTTATGTACAGGGAAAGAAATATCAAAAACAGGCGTACCACTATTTCTAATGGCACGCCTGTGTCGCCGGACAAACCCATTTAGACTAAAATTTTTGCCCTCGCCCAAATCCCCCATAATTGACCTTGTGTTTTCAATAATGCTATTATAGTTACTGTAAACTGATTGACACCAAATTACCAACCAGTCTACATGTAAACACATTACATTCAAGAGTGATTCTTTTGAATGTAAGCTCGATAAGTAGCAACATCCATAAGAAAGTTAAAGATGATGAAGAATATTGAGACATTTATGGTATTTTGCTGTGAATGTCTCTTATTTTCCAATTCAGATTTCAGGGATTTCCGGAACTATTGGACACTTGAAAATTGTCATAGGGTCAATGTCAATACACTCATATTCATTGCGGTTTCCCGCTATATCCCATGCAACAGTACCGTTCAGGATAGTCAATGTGTCTCTGAATATGGTTTCATCCTCAATTTTCTGAAAAACACCCCCCTGGTTTATCAATGGCTTAACATCAAATTCTCTCACACTGCCATCGCTCAGATAAGCATACACCATATAGTTTTTACCTGCTACAGCCTGATATATTTCCGGATAAAAACGGGCATCAAGTTTATTATCACTCATACGGTTCACCTCTTTATTAAATTAACGGGTTTATTCTGTTCAGCGGCTTATTATCCTTTGACAATTCCCAATTCTGCATTAACTCATCTTTATGAATTTCCGCCCATGCAAGTACAAACTTTAACTGCCGTTTTGGCAAATATCCCTCACTGATGATTCCTTCATCAATTAATACAACCGCTTTATTATTTCCATATTCTGCATGGAAATGGGGCAGGTTGTGGTCGCTCCAATACATTGTAATGCGTATTCCATAAAACAAGCTGATTTCCGGCATTGGCTAATCCCTCTCCTTCCATTTTTAATACCTTTTTGTTTCCTTTTCATTGTTTAGCCACATTATAACACCCATTTTAATAATAAGCCAGAAAAACTATTGACAGCGGTTTTTGATATGCATTCCATGCTCTTGCATGGATAAAAATAAAGACCTTATATTATGGAGGTTCCATAATACAAGGTCTTTTCTCCATGTTTTAGGGCAAGTTTTTTTGGCTAAACTGTGTTGCCCGTTAACAGAAGTTCAATTAAGCATTATTTGTTATTGATTGCTGCCTGTGCTGCGGCCAGTCTTGCGATTGGCACACGGAATGGTGAACAGGAAACATAGTCCAGACCAATCTTGTGGCAGAATTCTACGGAAGACGGGTCTCCGCCATGCTCGCCGCAGATACCGATATGAAGATTTGGATTTACCGGCTTACCTAATTTGATAGCCATATCCATCAACTTACCGATACCTTTCTGGTCAAGTTTTGCAAATGGGTCGTTTTCCAAAATCTTTGCATCATAGTATGCTTCAAGGAACTTACCGGCGTCATCACGGGAGAAACCGAAGCCCATCTGTGTCAGGTCGTTTGTACCGAAGCAGAAGAAGTCAGCTTCTGTAGCAATCTCGTCTGCTGTCAGACAAGCTCTTGGAATTTCAATCATTGTACCAACCTGGTATTCCAGTTCAATACCGGAAGCAGCGATTTCCGCATCTGCTGTTTCAACAACAAATTTCTTTACATATTTTAATTCTTTAACTTCGCCAACCAGCGGAATCATAATTTCAGGAACGATGCTCCAGTCCGGATGGGCTTTCTTAACGTTGATAGCCGCACGGATAACTGCTTTTGTCTGCATTACGGCAATCTCAGGATAGGTTACCGGCAGACGGCATCCACGATGACCCATCATCGGGTTAAATTCGTGAAGTCCCTGAATGATACCTTTAATAGTCTCAACGCTCTTGCCCTGAGCAGCAGCCAATTTTTCAATATCTTCTTCCTCTGTAGGAACGAATTCATGAAGCGGCGGGTCCAGGAAACGGATGGTCACCGGAGTACCTTCCAGAGCTTCATATAATTCTTCGAAATCTCCCTGCTGGTATGGAAGAATCTTTTCAAGAGCAGCTTCTCTTTCTTCAACAGTTTCGGAGCAAATCATCTCACGGAATGCATCAATACGACCTTCTCCAAAGAACATATGCTCTGTACGGCAAAGGCCGATACCTTCTGCACCAAGTTCACGTGCTTTCTTGGCATCTGCCGGCGTATCTGCATTTGTACGAACTTTGAGGACTCTGTATTTATCAGCCCATCCCATAATCCGGCCGAATTCTCCGGCAATTGTAGCGTCTACTGTAGGTATGATACCGTCATAGATGTTACCGGTTGTACCGTCGATGGAAATTTCATCACCTTCATGATATACTTTGCCAGCCAATGTAAATTTCTTGTTTTCTTCATCCATAACGATATCACCGCAGCCGGATACGCAGCATGTACCCATACCACGGGCAACAACGGCCGCATGAGATGTCATACCACCGCGGACTGTCAGGATACCCTGAGCAGCTTTCATACCTTCGATATCTTCCGGAGATGTCTCAAGACGTACAAGAACAACCTTTTCGCCTCTGGCGGCCCATTCTTTGGCATCGTCTGCTGAGAATACAATCTTACCGCAGGCTGCGCCAGGAGAAGCGCCGAGAGCTTTTCCAACAGGAACAGCGGCTTTCAAAGCGGCCTGGTCAAACTGCGGATGAAGCAATGTATCCAGATTCCGAGGCTCAATCATGGCAACGGCCTTTTCCTCTGTAATCATGCCTTCATCAACAAGGTCACAGGCAATCTTCAAAGCAGCCTGAGCGGTTCTCTTACCATTACGTGTCTGCAGCATATAAAGATGTTTATCTTCAATTGTAAACTCCATATCCTGCATATCTCTATAATGATTTTCCAAAGTATTGCAGATGTTTACAAACTGGTCATAAACTTCCGGCATAACTTCTTTTAACTGGTCAATCTTCTGTGGTGTACGAACACCGGCAACAACGTCTTCGCCCTGAGCATTCATAAGGAATTCGCCCATCAGGTGTTTTTCACCTGTCGCCGGGTCACGTGTAAATGCAACGCCTGTACCGGATGTTTCGCCCATGTTACCAAAGGCCATCATCTGTACGTTAACAGCGGTACCCCAGGAATAAGGGAT
>CABUAW010000058.1 GCA_902489645.1 uncultured Lachnospiraceae bacterium
AATTTGAATATTTTCGCCTTCTTTATTGACCGTTTCCTGGGACTGAAAAATGGAAGGCGTTGGTTTAATGGCTACGCGGACATGGATTGGTGAACCGTCGCTCATACCGCCGAGGGTACCGCCGGAATGATTTGTTTTCTTTGTCACGCGGCCGTTTTCCATGCGAAAAGCATCATTGTTTTCCGAGCCATAGGCGGAGGCGGCCTTAAAACCGTCGCCGATTTCCACACCTTTTACTGCGCCGATAGACATCATCGCTTTCGCCAGATTGGCATCCAGTTTTTCGAAAACGGGTTCGCCAAGACCGACGGGCAGGCCGGTAATCTCGCAATCGACAGTGCCGCCGATGGAATCCTTGGCGGCCATCATTTCTTTAAGCAGCGATTCGGCTTTGGCGGCGGCTTCGGCGTCCGGCATATTCAATGGATTTTTATAGATTTCAGAGAAATCTTTGGCGTCTTCATTGATGAGAACGGGGCCGATGCTGCGGGTGTAAGCCCGGAGGGTTATGCCGAGACTGCTTAAAAATTTGGAAGCAATGGCTCCGGCGGCTACTCTGGCGATGGTTTCACGGGCGGAGGAACGTCCGCCGCCGCGATAATCACGAAAACCGTATTTCTGCTCAAATGTATAATCCGCATGTCCCGGACGATAATACCTGGCAATATCGGAATAATCCGAAGAACGGGCCGATTTATTCCATACAAGCATAGAAATCGGCGTTCCCGTTGTTTTTCCTTCAAAAATACCGGAAAGGATTTCAACTTCATCCGCTTCGTTTCTCGGGGTGGCGTAAGGGGACTGGCCCGGTTTGCGCCGGTTTAAAAAAATCTGGATATCTTCTTCTGAGAGAGGAAGACCGGCCGGGCATCCGTCGACAACAACGCCGACAGCCTTCCCGTGGGATTCGCCCCAGGTTGTTATTTTAAATATATTTCCAATACTGGAACCAAACATAATATTTTTCACCTCTGAATTTATTTTATGTATCATTATAACGAATTTACGGCCAGTATGCAAATAAATATTGTAATATTCGTGAGATGTTATAAAAAAAAGAACAAAATGTATGATTATTCATCTAAAAAAAATACCTGAAAGGACGAGGGGATTCTGACTTTATGCCTAAAAAACGTACAATTTGTCCACAAAATGGTGACTTTGACAAATTCTGGATTTCGTGGTAAAACAAATAAAACGTAACTCGGCAATGACGTAAGAGTTATTTCGTTTGGAGGTGTAATTTATGAAGACCCAGATTAGATTACAGGACATTGAGGGAGCGAAGGAATTCGTCCGTGCCGCTGTGAAGTGCGATTTTGACATTGATGTATACTATAATCGTATTGCTCTGGATGCAAAATCGGTTTTAGGTATTCTTAGTCTGGACCCGAGACATCCGATTACCGTTGATTTTGACGGTGAAAATGCTGGCTTAAATGAAGTGCTTGAAAAATATGCTATCTAAAATTTTTTAGATATACCCGACCTGCGAAGTAGACATAATAACGGACTTGCGAAGCGGACTTGAATAATGGACTTGAATGACGGACCTGCGAAGCGGACATAATCACAGACTTGAATGACAGACTTGCGAAGCGGACCTGAAGACACGAGACTAAACAGAATATTTATGAAGAAATAGAGTTGTTCTTTCGGAAAAATCCGGGAGGGCGGCTCTTTTTCTGTATCTGCATTTTAAAAAATGTTTAAAAAAATGCTCTAAAAAACCCAAATTGACAGTTGCGAAAAAACGAGGTTAAAGGTATACTAGTAGTGTTATTCTGAAATTTGGAAGTTCACAGATAAGGGGGACTTTATGTATAAACTATTAACGACGGACGGCAGGGCTAAGAGAGGCGAATTCACCACGGTTCACGGGACGATTCAGACACCGGTATTTATGAATGTGGGAACGGCGGCGGCCATTAAAGGGGCGGTGGCGACGACGGATTTGCGGGAAATTAAGACGCAGGTGGAATTATCAAATACCTATCACCTGCATTTGCGTCCGGGTGATGAGATTGTGAAGAAACTGGGCGGTCTGCATAAGTTTATGAACTGGGACAAGCCGATTTTAACCGATTCGGGCGGTTTCCAGGTATTTTCCCTGACAAGCCTTAGAAAGATTAAAGAAGAGGGTGTTTATTTCAATTCGCATATTGACGGACATAAAATTTTTATGGGGCCGGAAGAAAGTATGCGGATTCAGTCCAATCTGGCATCGACGATAGCCATGGCTTTCGACGAGTGCGCGCCGTCGCGGGCTACCAGAGAATATATAGAAAATTCAGTGAACCGGACGACGCGGTGGCTTCATCGATGTAAAGCAGAGATGCAGCGGCTAAATGGCTTGCCGGGTACGATTAATCCGAATCAGATGCTTTTTGGCATCAATCAGGGCGGAACCTTTGCGGATATTCGTATTGAACATGCGAAGGCCATTTCCGAACTGGATTTGGACGGCTATGCTCTGGGCGGTCTGGCCGTCGGCGAGACCCATGAAGAAATGTATTTTATTATTGAAGAAACTGTACCTTATCTGCCTCAGAAAAAACCGACATATCTGATGGGGGTTGGTACGCCGGCGAATATTCTGGAGGCGGTTGACAGAGGCGTTGATTTCTTTGATTGTGTTTATCCGTCAAGAAACGGGCGTCATGGTCATGTTTACACAAATCATGGAAAACTGAATCTGTTCAATGCCAAATATGAACTGGATGACCGTCCGATTGAGGAAGGATGCGGCTGTCCGGCCTGCAGAAATTACAGCAGAGCCTATATCCGGCATCTGTTAAAGGCAAAAGAAATGCTCGGAATGCGTCTTTGTGTCTTGCACAATTTGTATTTTTATAATACAATGATGGAAGAGATTCGGGAGGCTATCGAAGAACATCGATATGCTTCTTATAAAAAGGCGAAGCTGGAAGGCTTCGAAATGAAAGAAGAAAATTAATTTAGGAGGAAATGTATTATGGAAGGAAGCTACTGGATTTGGGTGGTTGGCTTATTAGTAATTTATGGAGTTGTATTATACTTCTTATCCATTCGGCCACAGAAAAAACAGGAAAAGAAAATGCAGTCTATGCTGGATGCCCTGGAGGTTGGAGACAGCATTGAGACAAGCGGCGGTCTGTTTGGCGTTGTTATTGATGTCAGCGGAGATATTCTGATTGTAGAATTTGGCGGAGACAGACACTGCCGGATTCCGATGCGAAAAACCGCTGTTGTAAGTATTGAAAAAGCGAATAGTACAGAAGATTAAAACGTTTCAGGAATTATATGCTCTAAATGACTTCTTAATCACGAAGTTTTCTCGTGGTTAGTGAAGAACCATTTAGAGCATTTTTCATGCAAGGCGGACAAGGCTATGCAAGTGATGTTTTCCTTCACTGCGTTTTTTCTGGTAATAGTCACTTAGTATGGGAGCTTTGAAGGAGGCAATCAAGGACGCTTGGGAAATAGCTTTTTGAAGATATGGCGAACCTCATTTTTTCTTGTACGAATCCATCAGATATGTACTATGGAGTGTTAGCAGACAGAGTAAGATTTTTCAAAGAAAGTAAGGAGGGAATTGCAGTTATGTGTAAGGTTATGGAAGATATGAGAAAAGATTCTCTGAAAGAAGTTGCGCTTCGTATGCTGAAAGTCGGGAAATACGCACTGGATGAGATTGCTGCTATTTCTGGCCTTCCTCTTGACGAAGTAAAAAAATGAAAGCAGATAAAACTGCATAAAAATATTCACACAGGCCGAAAATCTGGAGACAGGTTTTTGGTCTTATTTTTCTGTCCGGAATATGAATTAGTGATTGCTCCAACTGGTCATTCGCCTATATCCCAGAATATGGCAAAAACGTTCATCATACCCTTTATCAATCCGGCAAGTTTTCTGTTTTCCAAGCCGCATATCCTTTCGAATTCTTTTATTTTTTTAGCAGTTCAACAGACAGCATGAATATTGTCACTATGGTAAATACGCTGGGGTCGTACAGTGAATGGTAAGGAATCTGTGGAAGAAGTTGTATTATTCCGGCATTTCCAGGGGCCGGCGGCTTTGAACATGGCGTATTGGAAGTCGCCTTTTGTAGTTATAAATAGTTGATAATTTTTATCGTTATTAATTTAACAATAATGGTGAATAATTTAACAATATGTGGTATTATTAAAATATAAAGTACTTTATATTTTGACTGTCAGTTTATTTTAGCAGAGGAGGTAGTCGTATGAATAAAGCTTTTTTTGGTTTTATACTTAGTGCTGGAATTGGTCTTTGGTTATCGTTTTTTAATATGGGTATGGGACCTGTAGCAGCTATAAGCATTATAGGTTCAATTATTATATATCAAAACGAAGAAAGAAAAAATGGGGAAAAAGAAAACGAGGAGAAAAATGAGTAGCAGAGAAATCGTGACTATTACAGTATGTTGATAAATATAAGAGTAGTACGTCAGTTACTGAACATTAAGGAGAGGGTATCCTACAAATCATTTTATGATTTTTTGGATGCTCTCTTAGTTTTTGAAAAAAATTATCAATAGACATAGTTCCTTTTTTGCCGGATTGTGCTATTCTAAATATAGGTTTGTTCTGACTAACCAAAGAGGCGAATATGAGGTAGGAAAATGTTTTTGGAGATTCATGATTTAAGAAAAAGTTATGGTGAGGATTCGAATCGGGTAGATGTTTTAAAGGGAATTAATTTCTCTGTAGAGCGAGGGGAAATTTGTGTTCTTTTGGGGCCTTCCGGTTCAGGAAAGTCAACGCTCCTCAATATTATCGGCGGCATTGACAATGCGGATAGCGGCGATATATGTATCAATGGCGAGCGGACAGCGGATATGCGGGAGAAGCGGTTGACGCTTTACCGGAGAAAGCATCTGGGTTATATTTTTCAGATGTACAATCTTATTCCGAATCTGACGGTTCGGGAAAATATTGAGGTGGGCGCTTATTTGAGTGAAAAACCGTTGAATGTGGATGAACTTTTACATACGCTGGGCCTGTATGAACACCGGCATAAGATACCAAATCAGCTCTCCGGCGGTCAGCAGCAGCGGACGGCTATTGGGCGGGCTATTGTAAAAAATCCGGATATTCTGCTGTGCGATGAGCCGACGGGGGCGTTAGATTACCAGACGTCTAAAGAAATTTTGAAGCTGATTGAAACGGTCAACGAAAAGTATGGAAATACAATTATTATGGTAACGCATAATGATGCTATTAAAGGCATGGCGGACCGGGTTGTCCATCTGAGGGACGGCAATATCCGTAAGAACTATCGAAATGAACAGCGTATTTCTGCGGCAGAGCTGGAATGGTAAGGAGGAAAACCATGAAAAATCCTTTAAGAAAACGGCTGCTGCGGGAGTTGAAAAGTGAAATCGGAAAATATCTGGTTATTTTTCTCCTTTTAATCGGAACTATTGGCTTTGTATCCGGTTTTTTGGTGGCCGATGGCAGCATGATTAAGGCTTATAATGAGAGCTTTGAAAAATATAATATTGAGGATGGAAATTTCAGGTTGGCGGCCAAAGCCAATAAGGCTCAAAAGAAAACAATTCAATCCTTCGGGGTGACCCTCTATGAAAATTTTTATGCTGAAGAAGAATTGACGAATGACAGTACGCTTCGAATATTTAAAAATCGGGAAGAGGTAAATAAGGCCTGCCTCATGGAAGGCCAGATGCCCGCCAATACCGGTGAAATTGCCATCGACCGTATGTATGCGGATAATAATGAGATTCATGTGGGGGATACATTGAGCAGTGCGGGGCGGTCATGGACGGTGACCGGGTTGATTGCTCTTTCCGATTACAGTTGCCTTTTTTCAAATAATAATGATTCCATGTTTGATTCGGTGAAGTTCGGCGTTTCCGTGGTTACGGAGGCGGAATTTGACAGCTTCGATGAAAATGAGTTAAATTACAGTTATTCATGGAAGTATGACAAAAAACCGGTCAATGACAGTGAAGAAAAACAGATGTCTGAGGATTTAATGAAGAAAATCAGCAGCGAAGCATCACTGGAAGATTTCGTGCCCTGTTACTTAAATCAGGCCATACAGTTTACCGGAGAAGATATGGGCGGCGACAGGGCGATGATGATAGCTCTTTTATATATTGTTATCGTTATCATGGCTTTTGTTTTTGCCATTACCATCAGCAATACGATTAATAAAGAAGCCAATGTCATTGGAACGTTGAGAGCTTCGGGATATACATGCAGTGAGCTGATTCGTCACTACATGACAATGCCGTTGCTTGTCACGGCGATAGGCGCTGTTATCGGAAATATTCTTGGCTATACGGTATTTAAAGACCTTTGCGTTTCTATGTATTATGGAAGCTACAGTCTTCCAACCTATGTGACCATATGGAATGGCGAAGCTTTTCTTATGACCACGGTGGTGCCCGTTTTGATGATGATTGTCATTAATTATGGGATTCTCAGATATAAAATGACCTTATCTCCGCTAAAATTTTTGCGAAGAGATTTGAGCCGGAAAAAACAGAAGCGGGCCATCCGTTTAAGTCCGAGACTGGGATTTTTCCAACGGTTTCGTTTAAGAGTTATTTTTCAGAATTTTAACAACTATATCATTCTGTTTATTGGTGTTTTATTCGCCAATCTGCTGTTAATGTTCGGACTTTTATTCCCGGCGGTGCTGGACCATTATCAGGAGGAAATGGAAAATAATCTGCTTTGTAATTATCAGTATATTTTGCAGGTTCCATTGGATGCCATGGATGAAGAGCATAAGCTGGAAAGTTTGTTGTCTATGATGCAGTTTGCCCGTGATGTTGAAACGGAAAATGAGGAAGCCGAGAAGTTCAGCGCTTATTCCCTGAACACTCTGGGGGACGTCTACAAAAGTGAATCCGTATTATTTTATGGGATTGACAGGGACAGCCGTTATATTTCGGCCGATGTGTCGGATTCCCAGGTCTATATTTCTTCAGCCTATGCGGAAAAATACCGTATTCATCCGGGCGATACCATACAGCTCAAAGAAGCCTATGAAGATACTTTGTATGAGTTTACGGTGACGGATATTTACGATTATGAAGGCGCGCTGGCCGTATTTATGAATCAGACGATGCTGAACCGGACCTTTGATTTGGATAAAGATTATTTCAGCGGTTATTTTTCAAATACGGAAATCACAGATATCGACAGTCAGTATATTGGTTCCGTCATTGACCTGGAAGCGCTGACAAAAATCTCACGCCAGTTGAATGTATCCATGGGAAGTATGATGCTTCTGGTCGATGGTTTTGCCATTGCCATATTTATGATTTTGATTTATTTGCTGTCAAAAATTATTATTGAGAAAAATGCCCAATCTATTTCCATGGTAAAGATTTTGGGATATTCGGATGGTGAAATCAGTCAGTTGTATATCATTTCAACAACAATGGTCGTTATTTTGTTTTTGCTGCTCAGTCTGCCGATTGAATATGAAGTAATGGTATTTTTGTTCCGGGTAATTATGATGAGCAGTATTTCCGGATGGATTCCATTTTACGTGTCGCCGGTACTTTATGTTAAGATGTTTGCCATAGGTTTGGGGACATATCTGGTGGTTGCGGTTTTGGAATATCGGAAGATAAGAAAAGTGCCGATGGATGAGGCGTTGAAAAATGTTGAATAATAGACGAAGAGCCTGAAAAATTGAGGTGGAAGATATGAAGATAAAAAGAGTGTTGGCCATTTTTCTGGCAGGAATACTGGTGCTGGGACAGCCGTTTTCAAAGATGGAAGTCCGTGCGCAGGAAGCTGCTAAGGAAGAGCAGAAAGATAAAACGGAAACGGTTTATGTTAAAGCGGATGCGGAGGGAAATGTCCAGGATATTTCGGTGGAAACGGTGTTGAAAAACAGGAATAACGGGGAGGATATTCCGGATTATTCGACGCTCAGTGATATTAAAAACATGGAGGGTGATGAAGAATTTACAAAGGATTCGGAAGGCATGATTTTGTGGGAAAATCATGGAGAGGATATTTCTTATAAAGGAAAAAGCAGTGAAGCGCTTCCTGTATCCGTAAGGATAAGCTATTATTTGGACGGTGAAAAAGTAACTCCAAATGAACTGGCCGGAAAAAGCGGAACAGTGCGTATCCGTTTTGATTATGAAAATCATACTTCGGAGACGGTGACAGTCGGCGGAAAGACGGTGGATGTTCAGACACCTTTTGTTCTGCTTTCCGTTATGTTTTTGCCGTCAGATACATTTTCAAATATTCGGGTATCGAATGGTAAGGTCATGAGCAGCGGCGACGATAATATCGTGGTCGGTTATGCCAGTCCGGGACTCTCAGACAGCCTGAAACTGGAAAGTTACGGACCGACAGAGGACATATCTGTGCCGGATTATGTGGAAGTTACGGCGGAAGTATCCGAATTTGAATTGGGATTTACGGCAACTGTGGTAACTCCGGGCGTCTTTTCAGATATGGACACAGAGGATTTAGATGATGTGGATGAACTCATTGATGATATGGGGGCGCTTACCGATGCTTCGTCCCAGCTTGTCGATGGAACTTCTGAGTTTTTTACCGGCATGAAAACTTTTGAAACCTATATGGCAGAATATATTAAGGGTGTTGGTGCGGTAAAAGATGGTTCGGACGCATTGACAGACGGATTGGCGGCTTTAAATGAAAATAAAGAGGCCTTAAAAAACGGTGCGGAAGCGCTGCAAGGCGGACTTGAAAGTTTAAATGGGGCATTAGCTCAGATTTCATTACCATCGGCAGAGGGAATGGATAATACGGCAGTTTCCGAGGCGGCCGCGGCGTTGTCCAGAGATGGTGAAAAACTTGCCGGATTTTTGACGTCCGTTCAGGAAAGTATCATTCAGATGCAGACATTTACGGAGAATGTATCTGCCTATGCCGCAGCGGTAAAAAATAATGTTTCAGAGGCCGCGACGCATCTGGATTCGGTGAACCTGGCCGATGCGGAGGCTGCCGCAAATGTAAAGGCAAAGGAGCAGGCCGGCAATGCTGTGGATGCAGCACTTGCATCGATTCCTGAAGAAAAGCTTTCCGCCGAAGAAAAGGCACAGCTTCGGGCCGCCGCAGTGGATGGCATTGACGTGAGCGGGGTTTCTTCTGAAGCCCAGAGCCATATTACGGCGGCAGCGGCTGAACTCGCAGAAATTCCGGATTTTGAAGCGCCGGAGTTGTCTGTAGATACCGAAGGAATTGAAGAAGTTGTCAGCGATATGACTGAAAAACTGGAGATTCTTAAATCTTATTCTGAAAATCTTTCCGGTGTGAAAGAGAAATATTCTTCGATGAACAGTGTACTGGAAACATTAAAATCTAGCGTGGCCCAGTTGGAGGGCGGAAGCAAACAGCTTACAGAAGGCATAACGGCTTTTAATGAAGGCATTTCCAAGCTTTATGAGGGGGCGGCAGCACTGAGCAGCGGCACTTCCCAATTAGGGACGGCCGGCGAAGCATTAAATACCGGTTTCGGCACACTGACCCAGGGCGCACAGGCGCTGAAAGACGGAGTGACCGCTTTTGATGAAGAAGGCATACAGAGTCTTGATGATTTGGCCGGAAGTAACCTTGAAAATCTTCTGACACGTATTCGTGCTTTAAAAGAAGCGGACGGCCGTTATGAAAATTTTGCCGGAATCCGGGAAAATCAGAGCGGAAGTGTGAAGTTTATCATTGAGACGGCTGAAATTGAGAAATAAAACGGATATCAAATTATGTATTCCATCAAAACAAAATTGAACCTCCACGGAGTGCCTTCCGTGGAGGTTCTTTTTGGCTAGCTGTCTTTAAAGTTTCGGTCTAAAATAATTTATATCTTGGCCGTTCTTCTCCGAAAAACAAGTAACGAATATAATCATCAAGTATTATGGCAAGGGCGCAGATTGGCAGAAACAAAAGAGCAAATGTCAGTGACGTCTGGCCCAGTATATTGAATTTTAGATTTGAATAATCCCAGACATTCCAGCCGAGCCATAGATTAACGATACAACCCGTGATAAACTCAGCAATCAGGGCAAAAATCCATACTTTTAATAACTGTTTCCAAAATGGATAGTTCCATTCCAGGGTTTCATTCTGGATGGAAGCATAAATAAAAATGATTCCGGCACAGAGAAACATGGACCAGTGCGTTTGGCTGCGATATAATAATTCAATATCACAGTAGACAAAACCGCCGATACAGAATAAAAATAGATATTTAAGAAGAAACCTCAGAACTTTCATTGGAATCGACCTCCGTATGTTGTTTATGCGTTTCAATAGATTGAAGAAGATTTTGTTTGATTAGTGTTGTAATCAAGGCCTCTATACTTTTTCCATTCGATGGCGGCAGTTGAGAGAGCCATGAGTTTTCCAAATATACCGATACTCCATGAAGCCATTATGCCAGTAGTGCTTGTGGCAAAGTATTTTAAACCTTTACTAATGTTTTTTTAATTCTAGCTTAAAGAAGCTGGTTGTGTTGTGTCAGCATCTTCGAGAGAACCGAGGGTATTGATAATTTTGATTAAATCATTGACAGATGTAAAACTTTTATATTGTACAAGGCCATTTATAAAAGGGGTTGAATCTATGGTTATATTTCTGACAGAATTGATTTGGTCATATATCTTTCCTATACTATTAAGTGAGTAATTATAGTATAGTATTGTCATAAATGTTTCTATCAAAAAATGGTAATGAAGGAGAATGAATTATACATTAAGATTTGTTGCAGCAAATGCAGAAGCTTTTATAGTTTTTGCGGCATCACCGAGTTGGGATTTTAATTGAGATTCATTTAATATGGTTTCTGCGAGTTCTTTAGATACACCGGCGTTTCTGAATATTGTATTAATGTCTTTAAAATCATTCAAATAATCTATAGAATTAAGTAATTCTATGGAATCAGAGTTTAGGAGTACATTCTTGGCAGAAACAACATTATCTTTTAAACGATTAATATTTTTAAGTGACTAATTATGATATAATAAAAATAAACATTTCTATTGTCTTTTTTATTTAAGGAGAGGATTTCATGTTGATAAAATGCACAGAATGTGGTCATGATGTCAGTGATAAGGCGAAAATGTGTCTAAATTGTGGTTGTCCGGTGGAAGAGATTCTTAAATGTCTTCGGGAGAGGGAGATTTATATTATGGATGATAGGGACATAAAAGAAGGCATGATAATTTGCAGTATTAACGGAAAAAAAGCAGATGTAGCATGGATTAAAGAGTTTGTCGAAAAAATGGATGATAATGAACGATATCATTGTAAATACATTTGGAATAAGTTGAGCGGGGATGACAAGGACCGTGGTGAACTTGTAAGAGAATACGTGGGAACTCCGAAAACAATTTATAACGATAAAGCACTTGATATACTTTGGAAAGTGGAGAATAGGTATAATCTTTTGCATCACAAAGTAACTGGAAGATTTCTATGGGAGCTTGTGGATTCAAATTTTGAATTAAAAGAGTTTCACAGTGAATCTGAAATGGAAGCTATTAGAGGAAAGCAGGCTTCTGCATCGGTCGTAAGGTGTCCATACTGTGGTTCAGTGGATGTGAAAAAGCTATTTTTTGGTGGGTATGCACAGAAGCAATGGCATTGCAGAAAATGCCGGAGTGATTTTTAATTTTTGTCGGCTTGTCCAGACGCAGGACAGTCTGCGGTTAGAAAAATATTGTAAGACAATATCACTGGTTTGGCCGCCGGAAAATGGAAACAGCGGCAGAAAGCTTGCCGCAGTAGTATACTACCGTTTTTTGTTTACCTTGGAACATTCATTAAAAGCACATACAATTATGGCTTGTATGTACTCCGAGGAAGAGTGCTCTCTCTGCGCCTCCCGGCGATTAGTATCCTTATCCCGCCGCCACATTGAAGTGTGGTTGCTGCTAACGGATTATACGATACGGCTGTATGCGGCCGGGTTGGTTCGTGCGTTGTCACGGAACGTTATTTTTGACGCTTTTTTTCATCCGATTCACTGTGCCATTTAGGCACAGAATAGTGAGTTCGATGAATTATTCCTCTATTTATTTTAAAACCCTAATCTCACCGCATTGAATACTTTCGCCTTTATGAAAGTTCCAATTAACGGGCGTTTTACTGAGCTTTTCAATCAGCTTAGCCGCTTTTTCCAGACCAGAGGTATCAATTTTGATTTTCATTGTCCGGTCTTTTGTTAAGTTTTTTATTTCTTTTTGAAATTTTCCCGAATCAAGTTCAAGAGTGATTTTGACTTTGTAGTCGGGCATTTAAATCTACCTTCATAAAAGTTGGTTTCCTGCGTTAAAGGCTGGGAAAGGGTCGATAGTGACAATCGTTTTTGAATTATTATAAGGGACATTCGTCGGGTATTTTATATGTTGGGCTGAATGTCCCTTTTGTCCGATTTCAGGCCGGAAGCTCTACAATGACGATATTGTTGTATTTGGAGTAGAGCTTTTTAAAGTCCCTTTTGCGGAATTCATCGTGGGTTTCACAATGAATTTCATCGATGATTTCTGCTTCGAAGGTATCGATTCGGACGGCAAGGAGTATGATATAAGGGATAAAATTAATTTCTTTGAGATGGCTCATGATGGTTCCTCCTTTGTAATAAATTAAGATTTTCCTATTATAAAAAATTTAATGTCCTATAAACCGGACTTTGATGAAAGAAAAGAGTTTTTTTAAGTTTCTAGAATGTGAAGTTAGGCCTGATTATATAAATCCAAAGCTTTTTTAATACGGAATAATCAAAGTTCTCTGTTTTGGCTGTTTCATGTTTCCTGGTTGGCCTTTATGTACTGATTTAGCTGGACTTTTTCAACCGGATAAATATATTGCATAAAATAGGGGATTTTATCAGCGATAAGTAATGTATTCCTCCAGTCATTTATTATAAAAACAAACGTATGTTCGATTACTATATAATAATCATACTGCAGTTCGAGGAAAATGTCAATGGAAAGTCACTCAGCTATGGCACTTCATTCCTGGATAGAATGCTCATGTGTCATAAAGTAACACACAAGAATTTGATAGACAGCAGCCCACTATTCCAAATCGGCAAGTTAAAAATATTTCACACAACCCATTGACACAGGCGGCGAGAAGTGATATATTCATAACACAACAAAGTTATAAATATATCACTCGGAGGTTTCTATGAAAAAAATTAGTCTAAGAACACTTATGTTTGTTCAAGCCATTGTTGCCTTTTGTATTCCCGCATACTACCATCTGATGGTGATTTATAAGTTAAATTCAAATGCGCCGGTATGGATTGCAATTATTCTTTTTGCCGTTGTAAGTTGGCTAAAAAGAAATTCTGATGTCATGGACGAGTATGCGAAAAAGACTCTACAAATTGCAGATGCCATCTGCTTTAAGGCTGCTCTTGTCCTTATGGGAATTATCATCTTTCCATTTTTGATTTTGGACGGCACTTCGGCCTATTTAACTGGTTATCTCTTAACTGGCGGTATTTTTATTTTAGTGCTAATTCGAGCCGTTGTCTTTTACTGGATTGATAAAAATGGGATGGAATGACAATGCTAAAAACAAAGATTAAAGAATATCGGGAAAAAGAAAAAATGAAACAAAGCGAGTTGGCCGCTTTGATTGGCGTCCGTAGAGAAACAATCGTCCATTTAGAAAATGGGCGATATAATCCATCACTAAAAATGGCAATGGATATTGCAAAAGTTTTTCATACGACAGTAGAGGAGCTATTTGAATTTACAGACTGAAAGAAGGCATAAGTATGTTTGGTGAAACAACAAAATTTTTTAGTAAACACATCTTAAAACTATTTTTATTGACGCTCGGAGCAATAATATTGCTTACATTCGCCTTTTCCTGCTATTATGAGAAAAATCCTACGGCCGCAATCGAAGAAATGCAATCTTTTAAGGCCGCTACGACTAACCTTATAACCTCAAACAACAGGATTTCTTTTATTGCACTATTCTTAAATAACATTAAGGCAGGAACATTCTATTTGCTATTCGGTTTTATCGCACCTCTATCTAATTCTTGTGACCATAATATTAACTAAAAGTTTGGGGGCTGCGCTTGTATATTCGCAGGTAGAAAATTCAATTCTGGTATGGAAAAGCCTGTTGGCTAGTGTGCTTCCACACGGCATATTTGAATTATCCGCGATCTGCCTTTGCGTTTCCATAGGGCTTTATCGGTACATACTGGTTTCAGAAGAACAAGGTTTATAAAGGAAAACAACTCGCAAAATATACAATAATATTGTACAGCTGTTTTATTGTTCCACGTATGCTTTTGGTTGCACTTATTGAAGCCTATATCACCCCACAAATTGGAACTATGCTATTATAAAAATGATTGACTTATGCATTTTCTAATTAGTTAGCAAACCCAGCCGAGCCAGTCAACGGTCAAGATGAACGGGCTACGCCCGCCGTTGACAGCCCCGCCCGGTTTTGCAGTTAGGCAGTCAAGGGGCGACAGCCTAAAGTGTTGCCGCACCTTACTATCATAAAAGGCAACTACCAACCAGCCACAGCCCTTTATGGAGGAAAGGGAGAATTTTCATGACCTGTACAGAAGAATACCGGGAACTATCAGAACATGGAGTAAAAGCAATAGAACTATGCGCAGGATTCGGAAATGAAGGTATAGCACGTATTAGTACAGCGGTAAAAGGGACAGCAACCGTCGGTGCAGTAAAATTTGACCTTCATCCCGGATTTGGTTTTAAAAGCGGAGATGAATTATTTCAATAACAATGTAAAATAACACACCGTATAGACGGCGTTTACTATTCCCCTCACAGGGAAATAGGAACGCCGTTTTTTATGCCACAAAATCGTTGCACCAAAAGACATAAATTCTTAAAAGGAGGTGCTAATTTCATCAAATCAGTAAACACAGGCTACATGATACGCGCCCCTACTTTTTAGGGCGAACAGTGGCAGAAGCCGCACAACTTTACAACTGAATACCGCTGCGCCGCAGACATTTAGGCGGCACGGGGAACCCGTCCTATCCGGCGGGTTTATGACCGCGGCAGTTATGAAAACTGGCCGTCGTTTTTTTTGCCCTTTTTCGGGCAGCCGCACAGCGGCAGAAAAGGAGAAATTTTATGGCATTT
>CABUAW010000059.1 GCA_902489645.1 uncultured Lachnospiraceae bacterium
AAAGGCGCAGATTTTCATATCCTTTCCGGCCGGGGCCAGCGTCTCAAAATGGTCTGAATTCATAAACACGATTTCCTGCGGACCGAGTTCGTATACATTTTCGTACCCGAGCTTTGTATAGGCAAAGGATTCGAAGGAAACACAGTGACCATCTTCATTTTTTCCGATTAATACGGGGAGACGGCCGAGCTTATCTCTGGCTGCAATGATACCGTCCTTTGTCAGAACCAGAATCGTCGCGGAACCGTCGATTAAATCCTGTGCGTGGCGGATACCGGAGACCAGGTCCTCTTTTTGATTAATCAAAGCTGCGGTCAGCTCGGTGCTGTTGACCTTTCCGGAACTCATTGCCATGAACTGATGGCCGTGGTCAGAAAAATATTGTTTGATAAGTTCCTCGGCATTATTGATAATACCGACCATAGTGATGGCATATAATCCCAAATGGGAACGTACTAAAAGGGGCTGGGGGTCGGAATCGCTGATGCAACCGATACCCGAACAGCCGTGAAAGTCATATAAATCTTTTTCAAATTTTGTCCGGAAAGGTGTATTTTCAATGTTATGAATCTGGCGCTGAAAGCCCTGCTCTGTATCATAGATAATCATACCGCCTCTGCGGGTTCCCAGATGTGAATGATAGTCAACGCCAAAAAAAACGTCAAGCACACAATCTCTTTTTGAAGTGACGCCAAAAAAACCGCCCATGGGTTGTTCCTCCTTTATAATTCATGTCGTATTTAATTGTATATGAAAATCACATTTTGTACAATTATGAAAGATGGAAAATCTTCGCATTGTTTGATGTAAAATTTTGGTTAAAAATACAGATGACGCTCCGGAATACCCGCAGGATATGGGGGTGACTTTTATTTTCTTTTGTGCTATAATATTTCAATAATGCCGTTTTATGCTTATAGACGATAGATGTGAGGTGCTTATATGCTTGATAGAGATAAAATTAAAATTATGAGCCGCTGTGCCATGTATGAAAAGGGACAAGGGAAAGAAGACCTGCGGATTAACCGGTATTATCAGGGGGATTATGTCCGGCTGAATACATTAAAAACGTTAATCGGGGTGACCATTGGTTTTGTTTTGTGTTTTGGACTTTATCTTGTACTTCGGGCCGAATATTACATGGAAAATATTGTCGGAATGGATTTATGGGCCTTTGGAAAAAGCATAGTGAAATATTATGTCATTGTATTGATTGTTTTTGCGGTTATCAGTATTTTGTTTTATGGATGGAAATATGCGGACGCTCAAAAAAGAGTGCGTTGGTATTACAAAGATTTGAAGAGCCTGGATGAGATAAATGGCGAACAGGATTCAAAGAGTGCGATGGAGGGCAGGAAGTAATGACAGGATTGTTGGTTTTGAAAGAAAAAATAGTAGGATTTTATAAAAACTTTGAATATCCGATTTTAATGATTGGAAAGTTCATTCTGGCCATACTGGCCTTTAATTACGTCAATGGAGAGCTTGGCTATTTCGAAGCGCTGACCGGAATGGTTCCGGTGCTGTTTTTGTCACTTATCTGTGCGATTGTTCCGGTGTCCATATTTGTTTTAATCTTTGCGCTGGTTGTACTGCTGCACTTGTTTAAACTGTCGATGGTGCTTGCGGCCGTGGCGCTGGTTGTTTTTTTGCTTTTCTATTTTATTTATTTAAAATTTGCTCCGGACCAGGGGATTCTCATTGTCCTTTATCCGGTATTGGCTCAGTTTAATCTTCATTATATGATTCCGTTAGTCGGCGCGATGGCCTTTAATCCATTCGCTGCGATTCCGATTGCCTTCGGTGTTATTTTCATGAAAATCATCGGCTATCTCCAGGAAGCGGCCAGTCTGGGCGACCCGGGGACGGATGTCCAGGAGATAATGACGAGTTATCAATATGTTTTTGATAAACTGTTAGCGGATAAAGAAATGGTTGCATATATTATTGTGTTCACTCTGGTTATCCTGATTGTCTATGGTATTTCCCGTCTGCCGGTGGATTATTCCTGGTATATTGCCATTGGCGTCGGTACATTGGTGAACGTCATCGGTTTGGCGATGCAGTCCTCCGGTGTGGAAGGAATGAGTGTGGCGATGGTTGTGATTGGCTCCGTTATCGGAGGTCTTTTGGCGGCGCTTGTTCAATTTATGGGCTGTACGCTGGATTATGCCAGAAAGGAATCGCTGCAGTTTGAGGATGATGATTATTATTATTACGTCAAGGCTGTGCCTAAGATTCAGATTACTCAGGCCGAGCGGACGGTGAAAACCTACGGTAAGAAACCGAAGAAAGCCAAAAAATCCAAAAAAGCTTCAAAGAGCAGAGATGAAGCCGAATTTGAGGCACAGGATTCTCAGGCGGAGGAAGTAAAAGCTTCGGCCTATGAAACACTGGAAACGAAAACGGCGTCAAAACAGAGTGAGGTTGATGATTTCGACGAATTGTCTTTTGACGGTTTTGATTTTGATGAACTGGACCAGAAATAATTCATCGTCTGTCTTATAAAATAATGAAAAAGGAGGTGCGGCATGGGAGCGATAACAAATTGGATTAGTCGTATGGTATCGTTTATACCGGCGATACGCCTGACCAATGTACTGGAAATTCTGATTATCAGCGTTTTAATCTATTATATATTAATCTGGATTCGGGATACACGGGCATGGACGTTGCTTAAAGGAATTCTTGTGATTTGTGCTTTTATGCTGTTCGCCTATGTTTTTCAGATGGATACGATTTTGTGGCTGTTCCAGAATTTAATCAGTGTGGCGATTATTTCCATATTCGTACTGTTTCAGCCGGAGCTACGAAGAGCGCTGGAGCAGCTCGGACGGAAAAATATATTGTCTTCCTTCCTGAATTTCAGCGGAAATGCTGCGGCTAATGAGCAGGCCGCTAAGACGATAGAAAAGACAAAATCAGAAATTATCAAAGCCTGTGTTGAAATGTCAAAGGTCCGTACAGGAGCGTTGATTGTCATTGAGCAGGACGTCCAGCTCAGTGAATATGAACGGACGGGTATTTTTCTGGATTCACTTGTAAGCAGTCAATTGTTGATTAATATATTTGAACATAATACGCCGTTACATGACGGCGCTGTGTTTGTGCGGAATAATCGCATCGTGGCGGCGACCTGTTATCTGCCTTTGTCGGATAATATGCTTCTCAGCAAGGAGCTGGGAACCCGTCACCGTGCCGGTGTGGGAATCAGCGAAGTGTCCGACAGTATTACACTGATTGTGTCGGAGGAGACAGGAATGATTTCCATTGCTCATGACGGAATGCTTTTCCGGGGCTTGAGCCAGGAGGAGCTTCGTGAGCAGCTCAGCACTCTGATGAAGAATCAGGATGCGCCGAAACGCAGCCGATGGAGGAGAATCATCAAAAATGAGAAAAAAGCTAACGAATAATCTGGGCATGAAAATTATATCTTTAATGTTGGCGATTGTCTTCTGGCTTGTTGTTGTTACAATGGAGGACCCGGAGCAGACGAAGCCCCTGGAGCTTCCTGTGACGAAAATCAACGAGGAATTGATTCGGGAAAATGATAAAACATACGAAGTTATTGAGGGCAACACGGTGACGATTACTGTCCGGGCCCGTCAGTCGATTTTGAAAGATTTGACCGCAAAGGACTTTGAGGCCGTGGCCGATTTTGCAAATTTGTCGTTTACCGGCGCTGTGCCGATTGAGATTACCGTACTGCGAAATGCCAATCTGGTGACGATTGAGCGGGGCGCAAATACGATGATGCGGGTCAGCATTGAAGATTTGTCCAGTGTGGATAAGATGGTGGCGACCAAAGCCGAAGGAACGGTGATTACCGGCAAGGCGTTGGGAAGTATCAGTGTGGAACCGAATATCATCCGTATTGAAGGGGCAAAAACGACGATTGACCGGATTTCCAGCGTCTATGCCGTTGTGAATGTTTCCGGAATTTCGGATGATTGTTCATTTGTTGTAGAGCCGGTGCTTTATGATTCCAATGGAAATAAGATTGACAGTACGGACATTACTTTCAGTGAGGATAGTCTGAAGGTAAGTGTCTCGCTCCTGGATACGAAGACCGTGCCGGTAAAATGGAATATTGATGTGAGCCCGGCCGATGGCTATGGTATTGAATCTTCGGATTATTCGCCGTCGGAGGTGGAGATTGCGGGTAGCCAGGAATTTCTGGATTCTGTGGATGCGATTGTTTTAAATGACTATGTGGCGGAAGGAATTTCTGAAAATCTGGAGGCCGAAGAGGATTTGGAATCTATTGTTAAGGCAATGGGCGGTACGCTTGTCCATACGGATACGGATAAAACGGCAAAACTGGCAGTTAAGGTGTCCGAGTACAGCCGTTTGGGGGCAAGCGTCAGCTTTGATTCCGTAGAGTTGGTTGGAAAATCAGAGGATTATAATTATTCGATAGTTGGAGATTCCTCAATCACGTATACGCTCTATGGCATGGACGCGGACCTGGAGACGATGGACCGTTCAAAGATGAAATTCAGCCTGGATGTGACCGGGCTGGAACCGGGAACCTATACAATCAACCTTCAGATGACAACGAGCCAGAAGGTTTCACTGGCTTCGGAGGTTCCGATAAAAATTAAAATTGATTCCAGGTAAAAAACAGTTGCCATCCTGAATAAAAAGTGGTAACATTTTATATGTTCCGATTTTGAACGAAAGACTGGGCAACAAGACGGGGAGAGATAACATATGGTAAGCGATAAAATTAAAATCACAAATCCTTCAGGGCTACACCTACGACCAGCCGGAATTTTCTGCAAAGAAGCGATGAGATTTAAATCACAGATTACATTTGGGGCGAAAGGAAGCACGGCCAATGCGAAGAGCGTATTGAGTGTTCTCGGAGCCTGTGTTAAATGTGGAGATATCATTGAACTATGCTGCGACGGCGAGGACGAGGAATTGGCTTTGGAAGCTATGCGAGGAGTCATCGAAACCGGCCTGGGCGAATAGTTTGATTATATATATCTAAGTGCGTTTAAAGAGTATTGCTTCTGCGATACTCTTTTTGTTTACAGTGATGGTGTACCCTGTATTTATTAATGATTTAGGAGGAAGAAAAATGTTAAATTATCAGAAATATAAACGAGTGCCTGTATTGGATTACAAAGAACGTCAGTGGCCAAATAAAGAAATTCAGAAAGCGCCGATTTGGTGCAGCGTGGATTTGAGGGATGGTAACCAGGCATTGATTGAGCCAATGATTGTTGAAGAAAAACTGGAATTTTTTAATCTGCTGGTAAAATTGGGCTTTAAGGAAATTGAAATTGGATTTCCTTCCGCCTCCCAGTTGGAATACGATTTCCTTCGGACATTGGTTGACCGTAAGATGATTCCGGATGATGTCCGCGTACAGATTTTGTGTCAGTGCCGTCAGCATTTGATTGATAAATCCTTTGAGGCAATCAAAGGTATCAAAAACGTTGTCTTTCATATTTATAATTCCACATCCACACTCCAGAGAGATGTGGTATTTCACATGAGTCGGGACGAGATTAAGCAGATTGCCATTGACGGAACGAAGATGGTCAAAGAAGGCGCAAAGAATTTCGATGGAAACCTCTGGCTGGAATATTCTCCGGAAAGCTTTACAGGAACAGAGATGGATTTTGCTCTGGAAGTGTGTGAAGCCGTCAAAGACGTATGGCAGCCGACGGTTGAACGCCCGATTATCTTTAATCTTCCGGCCACGGTGGAGATGAATACGCCGAATGTTTACGCCGACCAGATTGAGTGGATGAGTACCCACTTTACAGAGCGTGAAAAAATTATTCTGAGTATTCATCCGCACAATGACCGGGGCTGTGGTGTTGCGGCGACAGAGCTTGCTTTGCTTGCCGGAGCGGACCGTGTGGAAGGTACATTGTTCGGCAATGGTGAACGTACAGGCAATGTGGATATTTTAAATGTCGCCTACAATATGTTCTCCCAGGGAATTAATCCGGAGCTGAATATTGAAAATGTAAATGAGATTATCGAAGTGACGGAACGCTGTACAAAGATGGGGGTTCCACCGAGACATCCGTATGCTGGCAAACTGGTGTTTACAGCCTTCTCCGGTTCCCATCAGGATGCTATCAGCAAAGGTATGCAGGCGCTTCATGAACGGAATTCCACAATATGGGAAGTGCCGTATCTGCCGATTGACCCGTCAGACGTCGGACGTGAATATGAACCGTTGGTACGTATTAACAGCCAGTCCGGAAAAGGCGGCGTGGCCTTTGTTCTGGAGCAGTATTATGGCTTCAAACTTCCGAAGGAGATGCATAAAGAACTGGCGGATAAGATTCAGGCCATGTCTGAAGTTCAGGGTGAAGTATCTCCGGAACAGATTATGGATACCTTCCGCAACATGTATATTAACGCGAAGGAACCGCTCCATTTCCGCAAAGCGAGAATCGAAGATATCAGCGATAATCAGGGCGAATTTGATACAAAGGTTATTCTTACCTACACCGACCATGGCGAGGAAAAGATTATCGAAGGCTATGGCAATGGCCCGATTGATGCCGTGAAGCATGGCCTGTGCCAGCAGTCCGGTTTCCGCACCAAGCTGACGATGTATCATGAACATGCATTAACCCTTGGTTCGGATTCGCAGGCGGCCAGCTACATCCAATTGGTAAATTCGGATACGGGAGCTTCAGCCTACGGCGTCGGTATCAGCTCTAATATCAACCGTTCTTCCTTCCGGGCTATTTTCAGCGCATTGAACCGTTTGTTCTATCAGGGAGAACAGGAAAAATAATATGGGAAATGTAATTATTGAAACGCCTCGTCTGATTCTCCGGGAATTTGTCCCGGAGGATTTGGCGGGGCTATATTCTTTATATGAAGAAAGTGATACCCGTTTTTTGCAGCCTCTATCTGAAAATCGGGAAGAGGAACTGGAAAAACTCAAAAGTTATATTCATTATATTTATGGCTTTTATGGCTTTGGCCTCTGGGCTGTCTGTCTGAAGGAAAATGGACGTCTTATCGGCCGGTGCGGGCTTCAGGTGGAATTTATCGGAGAGCAGGGAGAATATGAGCTGGGATATATGATTTCAGGAAAATACCAGGGCATGGGATATGGGGAAGAAGCCGTGACGGCGATTCTTCACTATGCGGATGAAGAATTAGAGGCTCCGAGAGTTATTCTGCGTATTGATGTAAAAAATCGCATCTCCCGGCAATTCGCAGAAAAAATAGGATTTGGCCTGTCCGATAAAAAGTTGGAAAAAGAACCGAATGTCTGTCTATATGTTTACGACTTGTGAATAAAAAGTTAATAAAATATTACAAAAACACTTCAAATTTTATGCGAAGTATGTTAGAATATAGAAGATATTTTATGATTATGATTTTTGGAAGGGACATGTTATGAATAAGAAATTCATTCTTTTTATGACTTCATTGTCACTGGCGGTAGCGCCGATGAGCGTATTTGCCAGCGAATATACCGGACCGACGGCGTCTGTTGAAGCAGTGGAAGAGCGGGCAAACCTGCAGGCGGCAACCGGAGAGTACCGGTCGTGGAAACAGTATGATACCCGGTGGGCCAGCCAGAGACTTGGCTCCAGTGCGGATACCATGTCAGAATCCGGATGTCTGGTGGTGGCCATTGCCTCTTTGATGGTACACTCCGGGTGTGCGGATGAAAACGGTGTTGACCCGGGAAAATTATGTACATATTTAAGCAATAACGGCGGCTTTACCTCGAATGGCGAGCTTTACTGGGATAAGGTTAGCGGCGCCGTTGATGGTTTCCGACTGGCTAACTGGAGCGTAGCTCTTTCCGGAAGCCGTTATGATAAAGTGGCGCAGATAAAAAGCTATTTGGATAATGGCTATTATCTTGTCGTTTCCGTAGGCTATGGGGCGCATTGGGTTGCCGTAGATTCAGTGGACGGCAATGGCAATGTAAATATTTTTGACCCGGCCTACTCCTATACAAAATTGTTCGGTAGTTATTCCGATGCGGGCATCACCCGTATCGCTGTATTTTCCGGTAACGGCAGCGGCAACGGAAATATTGATGTGCCGTCAAACAACAATAATTCGACAATGGAGAATTATAATGCCACAGGTAAAGTCAATGTGGGCGCTTCCTACCTGAATGTGCGTCAGGGAGTGGGAACAGACCAGGGCTATATGACAGACAGTGCCGGAAACCGGATTACCTTGCAGAACAATGAAACAGTGACGATTACCGGTAAAGGCAAAGACAGTTCGGGCAATCTCTGGTATCGTGTGGCCATCAATGGCCTGACCGGCTATGTCTACGGCGCCTATGTTGAAATTGTTACAAACAACACGAACAACAATAATAACAATACTGCACCATCAGAGGAAAAACCGGCGAAGGTCAATGCAAGCTATGTCAATATCCGTAGCGGCGCCGGAACGAATTATTCCGTCGTTTCCGTAGCTTCTCAGAATGAAGAGATTACGGTGCTGGGCGAAGAAAAAGACAGCAGCGGAGCAACCTGGTACAAGATTAAGTATAACAATACGACAGGTTATATGCATTCGGATTACGTCACTCTGGAACAGACAAATAATAATAACAACAATAATAATACAAGCAATTATCCGGAAAAATCCGCGAAGGTCAATGCAAGCTCTGTTAATGTCCGCAGCGGCGCCGGAACAAATAACGGTGTAGTGGCAACGTTGGCGTTAAATACGTCACTCACAGTGGTTGGTGAAGAAAAAGACGGCAGCGGGGCAACCTGGTACAAGATTAAGTATGATGGCGGCGAAGGGTATATGCACTCCGATTATGTTACCATCAGCGATAGTAACACGAATAACAATAATAATAACGGCGGCACAACGACGCCGAGCCGGACAGGCTCTGTCAATGCGGATTATGTCAATGTCCGCACAGGGGCCGGAACAGATAACAGCCGTGTCACCAGCCTGAACAGCGGTACGGCCGTCACCATTGTCGGAGAGGAAAAGGACGGCAGCGGAGCCACCTGGTATAAGATAAATTATGCCGGCGGTTCAGGATACATGCACTCCGATTACATCACTGTCAACGGTGATAATAACAATAACGCTAACAATAACAACAATAACAACGGCGGATATGAAAAGAAAGACGGAACCGTGAATGCAAGTTCTGTGAATGTCCGCAACGGTGCCGGAACGAGCAACAGCATTGTGGGCAATCTCTCCTCCGGTAAGAATGTAACCATTGTTGGCGAAGAAAAAGACAGCAGCGGCGCTGTATGGTACAAGATTGAGTATGACGGCGGTTCGGGATATATGCATTCCGACTATATCACCGTCGGCAGCGGAAATAACGGCAATAATAACAATGGCGGCGGTTCGGGCGATTATCCGATGGAGGGTATCGAAGGCAAAGAAGGCGTTGTCAATGCGTCGCTTGTGTATGTCCGTGCGGGCGCCGGTTCGGACCAGGAAGTTATGAACACACTTAAATCCGGCGTTTCGGTACTCATTGAGGGCGCTGAACGTGACAGCAGCGGCGTTATCTGGTACAAAGTGGCTTTCGCCGGAACCAGTGGATATATGATGGCAGAATTTGTTTCGATACAGTAAAAGTTGTAAAAAAAGACATTCTCAGGTGTGAGAGTGTCTTTTTTTGAAAACAAGGATACCAATTTTTGCATTATTGATAAAAGACTTTGACAAAAACTATAAAATATGTAAAATAGAACTGTATGGTTATAAAAGATAAGTTATATTAAAAATGAGGGCGGTAAGATGAGCATTACAGGTTTTACAGATATCCATTGTCATATCATTCCTGACGTGGATGATGGGGCACAGAGTATGGCCCAGGCTCAGGCGATGATTCGTCTTGCATATGCCAAAGATACACGAAGAATCATTGCGACGCCTCATTATGGGACGCGTCGTGCGAAAGCTGCCTCGGACGTTATTGTTCTTCATTTTCGTGAGTTGTTGCGATGGACGAAGGATAATTATCCGGAGATGGAGTTGTTTCTCGGACAGGAATTGTCCTATCATCATGGATTGGAAGAAGAAATTCTTCGCGGCCATGCATTTACAATGGCCGGGGGACATTATGCATTGATAGAATTTCAGCCAAATGATGATTTCAGCCGGATTCGCCAGGGGCTTCAAGCAGTGCAGATGGCTGGATATTGGCCGATTCTTGCCCATGCTGAGAGATGCCGGCGTCTGGCCGAAAATGTCGATTATATTGAAGAACTTGTCCATATGGGCATTTATATACAAATAAATGCAAAAAGTGTTGTCGGCGATAATGGCTGGCAATGCAAAAGCTGTACAAAAAAGCTTCTGAAAAAGAACCTGGTTCATTTTGTGGCCAGTGATGGGCATGATGCAAAGAAAAGGACGCCCACATTGCTGAAAACAATGAGCTATATTGCAAAAAGATATGGAAAAGAATATGCACTTCGGTTATCTGTCATAAATCCGGGGAAAGTTATTTCAGATATATTTATTGATTAACAAGGGGAAAAAAGGATATGCAAAGTTTACAAGTTAAAATTCCGCCGTTGAGTCGGCGAAGTGATGAAGCGTACAAAACGCTTCGTACAAATCTCCAATTTTGCGGAAAGGATGTTCGAAGCATTACAGTTACGAGCTGCACACCGTCCGAAGGAAAATCAGAAATCAGTCTTCATCTGGCAAAATCTTTGGCAGAATCTGGCAAAAGGGTACTTTTTATTGATGCGGATTTAAGGAAATCGATGATTGTTTCAAAGTGCCAGATTAGCCAGACAGTCAAAGGCCTGAGTCATTATCTGTCCGGCCAGAGTTCTTTTGCGGATATTGTTTATTCGACAAATATTCGTAATTTACATATGATTTTTGCCGGACCGGTACCGCCAAATCCGACAGAGCTTCTCGGAACAAATAATTTTAAACTGGCTATGGAAAAATTGAAAACCGTTTATGACTATATTATTATTGACACACCACCGTTGGGAAGCGTTATCGACGCGGCCGTCATTGCCAATGAATGTGACGGTTCGATTTTGGTCATTGGCGCAGGCGATGTCAGCAGACGTCTGGCCAAACGGGTTGTCGAACAGCTCCAGCGGACTTCTTGTCCGGTACTTGGCGCTATTTTAAATAAGGTAGATATGAAAGACAGTACCTATGGTAAATATTATGGTAAAGAAGCAGACAGCTATCTTGAAGAGTAGGGTGGTGAAGAAGAATGTATAGCGATAAAAGAGAAGACGAAGAGATGGAAATAGATTTGTTGGAAGTCTTTCATGCAATGCTTAAACGCTGGTGGCTGATTATCGGCTGTGCGGTTATATTTGCGGCGGCGGCTTTCGGATACACTAAATTTTTCGTAACGCCTGAGTATGAAGCATCCTCGATGATTTATGTCTTATCCAAGACAACCAGCATTTCTTCTGCGCTGGATTTGCAGTTGGGAAAACAGTTGACCGTTGATTTTGAAACGCTGGCAACCAGCCGTCCGGTTGTGGAGAAGGTAATTGATGAACTGAATCTTAATACGGATTATGAAACTCTGGTTAAAAGCATTACGATAACAAATCCGACGGATACACAGATTTTAAAAATTTTTGCAAGAAGTACCAATCCTGAATTGGCCTGCAATATATCCAATGCCATGGCGGATGCTACGGCGGAACGAATTGCGGAGGTCATGGTGACGGATAAACCAAGTACAGTTGAAGATGCAGTTGTTCCAAAGAATCCGGTAAGTCCGAATGTGAAGAAAAATACATTATTGGCCGGACTTGTGGGCGCCTTCCTGGTCATGGCGGTTATTTTGATAAGATATTTGATGGATGACCGAATTAAGACAGAAGAAGATATTGTAAAGTATTTGGAATTGAATGCATTGGCCTCTATTCCGTTAAATAAAGGAGAAAAGGTATCCAAAAAGAAAAAAGGCGGAAAGAAGGCAGCCTAAATGAAAAGCAATTTGCGTAAGATATTATACATAATTTGCATCATTGGCGCCGGACTGTGCATTGGATATTTGGCCTACTATTATGTGCGTCTTCAGGAAAACAAGAAAATATATGAGGACTTGCAAAGCCAGGCAGAAACCGGGGAGCCAACGCAAGCTGAGACTGAGGAAAAACCTGCGCAGACCAAAGAAAGCCAAAAGAAACCGGAGATTCCTGTGAATTTTGAAGAGTTGTGGCAAATTAATCCTGAGATATATGCCTGGATTGAAATTCCGGGAACGTCGGTGGCTTATCCGATTGTCCAGAGCGCATCGGATAATACTTATTATTTAAATCATACGATTGAAGGGATTGCCGGTTATCCGGGTTCTATTTATACAGAAGGCGTTAATGCGAAAGATTTCCAGGATTTTAACACATTGGTTTATGGCCATGATATGGAAGACGGTTCGATGTTCGGAGGGCTGCATCAATTTCAGGATGCCGATTATCTGAAAGAACATGAAACATTAATTATCTATACACCGGAACATAAGCTGACTTACCGTATATTTACGGCCGTTACTTATGATGACAGACATATTATAGGCAGCTATGATTTTTCGGAAAAAGAGGAGAGAGAGGCCTATCTGGCTTCCATTGGAAATACGGATTCAGAAGTAACTGCGGATAGTAAACTTCTGACTTTAAGTACATGTATTGCCAGTCAGCCTTCAAACAGGCTTTTAGTAGAGGCGGTCTTAATTAATGAAGAATAATCGAAAAATAGTAAGTATATTAGCGGTAATTATTGGCGTATTCGTTATTGCCGCCGGTGTTTTTCTCTTTTTAAGATTCAGAGACAGACAGTCCGTACCGGATTTTGAAACAGAAATCTCGGAGGACGCTGACTCAGCGCAGGGTTCCGAGAGCGGCACTTCCGGAAAGGAGATTACCTGGGAAGGAAAAAATTATGTTTACAATTCAGATATCCGCAATATTCTTTTTCTGGGTGTGGATAAAAAGAATGAAGAAATGGAAATACAGGAATACGCAGGATACGGCGGACAGGCGGACTGCATTATTCTTCTGTCTTTAAACACAAAAGAAAAGACGGCGGCAATGCTTAATATTTCCAGAGATTGTATGACGGATATTGACATTTATGATATGTCGGGAGATTTCATCGGCAGCCAGAAATCTCAGCTGGCTCTCCAGTATGCCTATGGCGATGGAGAAAAGAGAAGCTGCTGGCTTATGAAAAAAGCGGTGGCCAATCTTTTGAACGACGTTCCGATTCATGGATATATAGCGTTAAATATTGACGGAATTTCCATCATCAATGATGTGCTTGGCGGTGTAGAGATTACCATACCGGCAGACTATACGTCTATTGATGAGGCCTTTGTGGAGGGAACCACTCTGACATTAAGCGGAAGCCAGGCGGAAAAATATGTCAGATATCGGAACATAGAAGAATTGGGAAGCAATAATGGCCGTATGGAACGGCAGAATCAGTTTTTGAAAGCGCTGGTTCGTCTTTTGAAAGAAAAAATATCAGAAAATTCATCGTTAGTCGATACGTTATTCGATGTCGGCCAACCCTATATGACGACAGATTTGACGGCAGACCAGATGAAAGAATACGCTTCCTACGCACTGGATGATACCTTTATTAAGGTTCCGGGTGAGACTCGGGAAGGTGAAGCTCATGATGAATATATTGTCGATGAAAAAAAATTAATGAATGTATTAATAAAAATGCTTTATAAAGAAAACTAATTGTGGTAGAATAAAAACCAGTTAGATAAGTTATAAATTTAAAAAAGGAGTGTGCGATTATGAAACAAATCAAACGAATGGCAGCATTTTGTATGGCGGCTGTATTGGCTTTAAGCATGAGCGTTGGAGCATTTGCGGCAGAAAGCCCATCAGCACAGGGAATTGTCATCAGCGGAAAAACAGCAGATGCCGATGGCAATGAGGTTCAGGTTACGCTGGCAGAGGTAACAGATACTGATGCAAAGGCAAAGCTGGATGACACGAATTATTTGAAAGAGGTTATTGGTGACGAGTACATTGAGGGCATGAAAGTGGCTGATATGAAAGATGTTTCCGTTCCGGAAGGTACACCGATGCCTGTAACGATTGAGTTCGAAGTGAATGGCGTTAACAAAAACACAAAGGTTGTTGTACTCCATTACAATGGAACTGAATGGGAAAAGATTAAAGTGGATGCTGTAGATTATCGCTCGGTAACAGCTACTTTCGAAAGCTTATCACCGGTAGCATTTATTTTGGACAAAGTTGATGAAACAGCAAGTGTCGGAACAACTTCTCCAAAAACAGGTATGTCTCCGTTAGTGATGATGGCCGCTTTTGGCGCAGTTGTTTGTGTGGCGGGCGCTGTAGTGCTGACTAAGAAGGAAAGAGCATAGGCGACTTTAAATATGGGCTATATAGAGAATGTTATATAGCCCTTTTTATTGGAAAATTTATCAAACACTCTAGAGTTTTGTGAATTCAGATGAAAATGAGGGGAGTGCATACGTGCTTGTACATGCACTTACATATGCGGTGGTGAGGATGAAAAATGTATAAGAAAAGTGCGCAGGGATGGATTAAACATCTGGATTTCGTCGTATTGGATTTGATATGCCTTCATGTCGCGTTTGTTATAGCGTACATTATGCGCCATGGAATGGGTAATCCGTATTTGGTGCCGATTTACCGCAACGTGGCTTTCGTGATGACGGCCATAGATATACTTATTATTGTG
>CABUAW010000060.1 GCA_902489645.1 uncultured Lachnospiraceae bacterium
GGGTAAAAAATACTTCTCCGTTGCTTCCGGCGGCGGTACAGGACGTACCCTTCATCCGGATAATATGGCAGCAGGTCCTGCTTCCTATGGTATGACAGATACTATGGGACGTATGCACTCCGATGCACAGTTTGCAGGTTCTTCCTCTGTACCAGCGCATGTTGAGATGATGGGCTTAATCGGTATGGGCAATAACCCTATGGTTGGCGCTACCGTAGCCGTAGCCGTAAGCGTTGAAGAAGCCGCAAAAGCTGGCAAATTCTGACATTGAGCACTTAATGAGTGCGAGCCGACAGGCGAAGCACGAATTTAGTGCGAAAGTCGTTCCTGACCCTTAGCGAAGCTGAGCCGAGAGGCGAAGGCTGAGGTTAGTGGAAGGAACATCCCCGAAAGCAACTTAATGAAAACGAGCCGATAGGCGAAGTTCGAATTTAGTGCGAGGTCGTTCCTGACCCTTAGCGAAGCTGAGCCGACAGGTAAAAATTCCAGGGCGTCCGATTTGGACGCCCTGTTTCGTTTTAAAAATTTGTTGGAAAACATCACCTTTTGTCGTATAATAAGACAAGGGAGGATGAAAGTAATGAAAGAAATCAAAAAATCTGAGTATGAAATGCTGAGAGAAGCAAGTTGGAAAAGGATGGAGGCTCAAAGAAATATTTCTTTTTTTTCTTTTACATCCTCGATTACTATTTTAGGCATTGGTTTTGCCATAGAGAATATCAATAAATATATCTTTCTTTTACCTTTAGTCATTCTGGTTCCATTTGCATTAAAAACATATCAATGTAAAAAAGCAATTGCATGTCTTGCATCATATATGATTGTTTTTTTAGAATATGGAGTTGATTCTTATCATTGGGAAACGGACAGTTATTTTTTTAAAAATGCTGGTAAGGATTTTCAAAATAAAAATATTATAAGTTCTATAGCTGATTCTGAATTCTTTTTCCTTGGCATAGTCTCATGGGGAATTTATGCTGCGTTTTTTTACCAGGAAATGGGTGGCTTTGAAAATATGTTGAACGTAAGTTTTGATTCGGGTTTGTTATTTGTAACTTTTTTGTTAGTGTGTTTTATTTTTTATATTACGAAACAGTATTCTTTATTTAATGAAACAATTAGACGATATATAAAGCAATGGAATCAATTTGCTTATGAGTCTGGACGGATATCTTATAGCAGATATAGTGATACTATTAAAACAATGAACTTAGAATAGTTTTTATATTTAAAAAGGAGAAAGTTATTTTGGAGCATGAAGAAGCGATAAGCAAAGCGAAGGCCAGTCTGATATTTTCAATGCTCGTATTTGGTACAATAGGAATTTTTGTCCGGTATATTTCATTACCGTCCAGTGTGATTGCGCTGGTTCGAGGAATCATCGGGACAATATTTTTGATGATTGTCATATATAAAAGGGGGCCGGGGCTTGCATGGAAGGAGATACGGAGGAATTTACTTTATCTGTGTTTGTCCGGGGCTTTTATAGGAATAAATTGGATATTGCTTTTTGAATCTTATTGTTATACGACGGTGGCAACGGCAACGCTTTGTTATTATATGGCGCCCGTATTTGTAACGATTGCCGCACCCTTTGTATTTAAGGAGCGATTGACAAAACGGAAAATTTTCTGTATATTTGTTGCATTAGTCGGTATGTTTTTTGTTTCTGGTGTTTGGAATACGGGTACGTCAGGTATCGGGGAACTGCGGGGAATTCTTTATGGAATTGGCGCCGCAGTATTTTATGCAAGTGTCATTTTATTGAATAAAAAGATTCAGGATGTTCCGGCCTATGATAAAACGATGATGCAGCTTGCGGCGGCCTCTGTGGTATTGCTGCCATATACGGTTTTGACGGAGACCGTGTCTGAAATGTCCTTGACACCTATGGCATTGGCGTTGCTGGCTGTTGTGGGTATTTTGCATACGGGAATTTCTTATACGTTATATTTTGGTTCAATGAAACATCTGGAGGCCCAGACAATTGCCATTTTTAGTTACATAGACCCGATTGTAGCTATTCTTTTATCGGCCTTATTTCTTAAAGAGCCATTGGGCGTCTGGAAAATTGCGGGAGCGATTATGGTATTGGGAGCAACCTTGATTAATGGGCTTCCGGAAAAACAGAAGGATACTGGAGGAAAAGGAATATGAAAAAAATATTAAGTATACTGCTGATATGCGCCATGTTTTTGACGATGGCCGGCTGCGGCCGTGCAACAAAGGAAACACAGACGGTGGAAAGCGGCAGTCAAACAGATGAAGAAAAAACTGAAAGCGGCAAAGAGACAGAAAGCTTGTCGGCAGAGAATGAGAAAGGTCCCAATGGTCTTAAAAAAGTGGCGGTTGGCGAACCGCTTCAGGTGGATGCGAAGTATGGCAGCTATAAGATTACGATTACAGGAATTGAACCGACGGACTGGTGGGAGAGAAAACACAATAACCAGAAAAAGTCAGTGATTCTTTTACATTACGAGGTGGAAAATATTAATTTTTCATCCATCCTTTCGGAAGGCGTAAAAGTTGAATATGATTTATTCAAGATTTTAGACAGCAAAAAAGGGACGCTGAGTCCGTTTTTGTGGTACTTTGATGATGTCAGTGAGCCGGAAGTGGTTAAGCCGGGCGATAAAGCGAGCGGAAGTATTCCTTATGTTCTGGAACGGGATTCGGAATATTTTGACGTTATCTTTACCCGGGTGACAGGGGATGTGGCCGAAGTGAGAGTCGATATGTAATTCTGAAAAGTTTTGGGCGTCCAAAAGGACGCCCTTTCTTTTGTTTGATATCCGAATGGGCAGAGGATTTTAGTCCTCACATACAGGATTTTCAATCAGGGTTGCAGCGATAAACTCATGGTGGTGATTCTCTTCACGGGTCGTAGTTCCTTTAATGAAATGAACATGCCGTCCATAGCCGACTTCAATGGCGGGACCGGAGGTGCCGCAAAATTCGTGGTCATGACCATTGCATGAATCTGTGGTAAATCTGATTTCATGAACGTGGCTGCCATCGCAAGGAATAGCGTCGCCGGAAACGGTTGCAAATCTATGATTATGAGCATTATCACAGCATCCTGAAATGCGTACGCTTCCTAAAACTTCATGATTATGCTGCTTTGGTGGACAGGGTTTGCGATTTGTACAATCTTCCATAATATAAGTTTCCTTTCAAGGTGTTATTTTGTCTGGTTACACTATCAGTTTATGCATTACCTCGAAAAAAGGAACCGGCTAATCCGTCCATTCTATGGCAAAATCATAGTCCTTCGCCACGGGCCCCATACATGTTTCGAAATGGGTCAATTCAAATTCGTCTTCTTTGTCAAACATATCCCAGTTTTTTAAATCCAGCGTTTTTACAATCTCCCGAAGCTCTTGCCGGATTATTTTTTCATCATGTCCTTCACGGATAATTAAGTCAAGTCCGTGTTCGCCTTCGGAGGCCGCATGGCATACAATATCGCCATTTGGCTGCGTTGTATGGATGACGATAAAATTAGCGCCGGCCTCTTTATAGAAAAACAGTGTATGTTTCATAAGCCTTTGTCCTCACTGTCAATGATTTCTTCATCTTCCATATTATCAATAGTTTCACGACGTTTATAGTAAATGCGGGAAGCAATACTGAGAGATATAAAAATTATAATCGTCATAATGATGAAGCTATATAGGAGAATCAGGGCAAAATGAACAGGAAAGGTTTTCATATAGGGATTCGTTGTATAAAGGTAAATGGCCTGAATGACCGTAAAGCCGGCGGCAAACACCAGGCTATAGTTCAGGTTTCCCCGGGGCGAAGGCGCTTTTTTTCGTTCCCATATACCGGCGCGAAGGCAGGCTATGGAAGTATAAAGAGCCAGAGCCATAAAAACAATCCATTCTCCGGCCATTTGTTTGGCTGGAACGCCCATAATTGTCTGAACAACAATAGCGATAAGCAGACCCCAGAATGAAATCCACATACCGTTGTGTTCTATTTTTAAAAGTTTTTGTTCCATCATTTCATCCCAGACACGGGCCTTTTTTTCGGTTGATTTATTTGTCATAAGAAATTTCCTCCTCCCAAAATAATTCGTCTAAAGTTTTGCCAAGCGCATGGCAGATGGCAATACATAATTTAATTGTTGGATTATAATCTCCACGCTCGATGGCGTTCATCGTCTGACGGGTTATGCCTACGGCTTCGGCCAAATCCTTTTGTGTCATATCCAGAGCGGCCCGGGCGGATTTGATTTTCAGATTTTTTGCCATTTCATCACCTCTGATGGCAGAATACCATATATAAGACAAAAAGTCAAATATATTTTACTTTTTGTAAAAATCATCGGGCTTTTTTTGTAATTATTAATCATATAGGACTTAATGGTATTGCGATTCATATAAAAATATAGTAAAATATAATGTAAAAAAATGGTTAAGAAGCGGGGTATACAATGAAAATTTCAACCAAGGGACGTTATGCACTGCGTACAATGTTGGATTTGGCAATGCACGATGAGGGAGTCCTGATTCCATTAAAGGATATTTCCCATCGTCAGGGAATCACGATTAAGTATTTGGAACAGGTTATGAATCTGCTGAGTAAGGCTGGCTATGTTCGAAGTGTCCGGGGAGCCGGAGGCGGCTATCGTTTGGCCAAAGCGCCTTCGGCCTATACAGTTGGGGACATATTGCGTACAGCGGAAGGCAGCCTGGCGCCGATAGCCTGTCTGGAAGATGAAATCAACCAGTGTCCGAGAGCTTCCGAGTGTCTGACACTGAGTTTCTGGCAGGGGTTGGCAGAGGTTATCAACAGTTATGTCGATGGCGTGACTTTGGAGGATTTAATTCAAAGAGCGCAGGATAATAATTTTTCAATTTAAAATGTTTGGAATGTACGGGAAAAATGAACAATTCATGAACAAAATCACCTTTTCAATGATATTTTAATGCATCTATGGTATACTAAGATATATTGCAGGTATTATTTGGAAAGGTGATATTTTATGTTAAATGAGTGGAACAAAAAGAAGGTGATTCTTTTTGATTTGGACGGAACGCTGACAGACCCGGGAATTGGCATTACGAATTCCGTAATGTATGCGCTTGAAAAGTTTGGGATTACCGTATCCGACAGAAGCGGGCTTTACAAATTCATCGGACCGCCCCTGATGCAGTCCTTTGAAGAATATTATGGATTGGATAAAGGGGAAGCAGAACGGGCCGTGGCTTTATACAGAGAATACTTCCGGGATAAAGGAATTTTTGAAAATCAGCTTTTTACAGGGATTACAGAGCTTTTGAAACGATTGAAAGCCCAGAAAAAGATGGTTGTCCTGGCCACGTCAAAGCCTGAAATTTATGCGGTTCAGATATTAGAGCATTTTCAACTTGACCGGTATTTTGACGTTGTTTCGGGGAGTATGATGAATGGCGAGCGGACCGATAAGGGAGAGGTCATTGCCTGGGCGATTCAGCTTATAAAGGAAAAGCGGGAATATGCGGTGGACGATATGGTGATGATTGGCGACCGGGAGCATGATGTGATTGGCGCAAAGAAAAACCATATTTCTTCTATCGGCGTATTGTTCGGTTATGGCAGCGAAAGGGAGTTTAAAGAGTCCGGCGCAGATGCGGTGGTATCGACCGTTTCCGAGTTATATGAGGTGCTGACGGGAGAGGCCGCCGGGGAGGTATAATTTATGAAATTAAAAGGGATTTTACAAAGGGTATTTTTGGTGATGTGCATCTGTCTGGCATTTATGGGGATGGCTGTATATGCCGCAGAGACGGACAGCGGCGAAGAACCATCACAGGTTTCCATCCTCGGGACGATTCGCGGCGAGGTGGACAACTGGAATCGGCGGATTTATAAATTAACATGCGAGGTTGATGGCGAAGATTTCCGGAACGGCGATATCCGGGTGTATGCCGGAAAGAATTTTCATGTAACGGATAGCAAAGGCAATATTTTATCGGAAGGTACATATATGGATGCCAACGGGAATGTGTCCGAGGACTTTAAAGGCGGTAAAATTTGTCGGGATATCAACGGATGGTATATTTTATGGGAGGATACCGGGCTTAAAGAATGGGGCCTTCACAGGCTTTATGTTCAGGCCGACAGTGATTTTGTGGGCGGTAATAATCAGACGATTGGTATAGAAGGAATGTCCGGCGTCTACCTGGATTCAGAATCGGCCGTGGCCGATGTGCCATTTGATACGATGAAAGTCAACGTGGCGGCGGAGGTTGACGCTTCTGACGTGGTATTTCCGGTCATGCAGGGAATGGATTTAAGCCAGTCGGATTTTTTAAATAAAGCAGCCGTGAAGATGGAATGTGTCTATGGAAACCTGCGGGATTTACCTCTCAAAGTTCAGTGGTATCGGGTAGTCAATGGCGTGGAAGAGGCGGTTGGAGATATGATTACCAGAGCGCCGTACCATTTGCCTGAAAGCGAAGCCAAAACGCTGACAGAGGCGAAAGAATATAAAGTAAAAATCTACTATAATGGTGAAGCTTCCACAGAGGAGGCAAAATCGGCCAGCGGCGGCCATGAGGTGTCCGTATCGGAAGATGTGCCGATGGATGAGGCGTCATTTAAGACTGAGATGGTCAGCGGATGCATTGATGTGGCAGTATGCCTTGAACAGCTTCCATATAATAATTCCACAGCGCATACGTTCCGGTTTAAATTATACCGGTTTGATGAACAGAATCAGACGATTACCGATGATACGCCGTTTACCGAACATGTGCTGACTTTCGATGCAAATGGGGACCGGGCCGAAAAACATCTGTTGATTGAAGGCTTGACAGCCGGCTGGTATACCCTTGTACCGGAAAATTCTGAGGAAGATTTTGCGGAAATTACGGAAAAAAGGAAGGATAATTCACTGCCAGCTGCCAGAACCGGAAGCAGCGCCGGAGTGGATTTTCATATCGGCGAGATTGTGGACAACCAGTACAGTTGGGAAATTATCCGATATCAGGGGCAGAATCCGGAGAATCCCCTTGGAACAAATTATTTTAAAGTAACCTATAATTACCGGGAAACATTGTATGGCGTCAGTTATGCGATGAATCTTCCGGGAGGCTATGGCTTAAACGGAAACCCGCCGATTGATATGGCAAAATACCGTACGGGCGCTATGGTCCCTGCCCAGGGAGGAAACGGCATGACGGCCGAAGGATGGCAGTTTGTCGGCTGGGCCTTAGATGCGGGCGATGGCATTTATAAAGCGGGTGAAAAGATTTATTCGGATGTTTCTATCCATGGAATTCCTGTGGAAACTCAGGCAGCGATGAGTGATGGCGGACTAACATTTTATGGCCGTTGGATTCCGGTGTATTCGGTGAATTATGATGGAAATACGAATACCGGCGGCTCTGTTCCGAAGGATGCGTCGGGAACGGTCATAGAGGGAAGTAATGTCTATTATTCCGGCGATGAAGTGACGGTTAAAGAACCGGGAAATCTGGAAAAGTCGGATACGGACGGTACGCGTTATGTGTTCGACGGCTGGTCTGTGAATCAGGATGGTTCGGGCGCCCGGTTAAAAGCCGGAGACAAGATAAAGGTTGCCGATGCCGACGTGACCTTTTACGCTCAGTGGCGGGCCGTGGGTACGGATAAATATGCGGTGACTTATATTGCGTCGCTGCCAAAGGATACACTCCTGACAGGGGAATTGCCTTCGGATAAGGATAAATATGAGGAAGGCGCCATTGTCAAAGTAAAGGACCAGGGAAGCATGGCTATTGAACATTATCGCTTTGCGGGCTGGTCGCTTACCTCGAGGGAGGATGGTCTGTATCAGTCCGGGGAAGAGCTTTTTGGTACGAAGGACATCGGAAAGATGGTGACCGCAACGGAGACAGCGATGAAGGAACAGGGGCTTACTTTCTATAGCCGTTGGATTCCGCTGTATCAGATAACCTATCATGCCAATGCAAATAAAGTCGAGAATCTTCCTGAGGATACGAATGAATATGAGGCCGGAGAGATGGCGGTCGTGCTTTCCGGAGATAAGATGACGCGGGAAGGATATCAGTTCATTGGATGGAATACAAAAATGGACGGCAGCGGCGAAAGCTATGATTCCGGATTAAAATTTAATATGCCGGAAGAGAATATTGAGCTTTACGCCCAGTGGAAGAAGCTTCCTGAGCCGGAGACCCTGCCCGAAGATGGGGAAAATCCGGAACCGCCGGACAAAGGTGGCGTCTGGCCGCTGGTCATTCTCGCAGTAATCGGCGCGGCCTGTATCATTGCTTATGTCGTTTATCAGTGGTTCAGTCACCGGAAACGTTAAAAGGAGAAAACGATGGAAAAAATAAGTGAAGAAATGGTCCGGGAAATCGTTAAAAAGGTTTTGAATGAAATGCTGACGGCGGAGGACTTTGTAAAGGAAAAGGATTCCAGCGGAATTTTAAAAATAAAAACAGATACGGTCAAATGCGAGCCCTTCGGAGATACGCCGGGAGTTTATCTGAAAGATGTTGTTTCGCTGGAGGAAGCCCCGAGAATGGGTGCGGGTATTATGGAGCTGGACCACACGAGCTTTGAGTGGACATTGACCTATGATGAGTACGATATGGTCATATCTGGGATTCTGGAAATTGAAATTGACGGACGTATCGTTACGGGATATCCGGGAGATATTATTTATATACCGAAAGGCAGTCATATCCATTTTCAGACACGTTCAAAAACGCGGTATGCTTATTTTGTGTATCCGGCCAACTGGCAGAGCCAGGAATAAAAAATGTATATTCAGCCTCCTGTTTGCGCATACTAAGCAAAAACAGGAGGTCTTTTCTATGATGAAGGAAATTCAGGAGATTAAAGGCAGAGAAGTGTTGGATTCCAGAGGTAATCCGACAGTGGAGGTGGAAGTCGTTCTGAGGCATGGCATTGCAGGTCGGGCGATTGTGCCGTCCGGTGCATCCACAGGAATTTATGAAGCTCTGGAGCTGCGGGATGGCGACAAAAAACGTTATGGCGGAAAAGGCGTGAAAAAGGCGGTAAAACATGTCAATGAAACGATTGCCAAAGCGCTGTACGGGATGGATGTGACAAAACAGCAGGCGTTGGATGACAAGCTTTTGGAGCTTGATGGGACAGAAGCAAAAAAGAACCTGGGGGCCAATGCGATTCTTGGCGTGTCTTTGGCCTGTGCCAGAGCCGGCGCAAAATTTTACCATATGCCATTGTTTCGATATATTGGCGGCGTGGCCGGAACATTGCTGCCGATGCCGATGATGAATATTTTAAACGGCGGCGCCCATGCGGATAATGGCATCGATTTCCAGGAATTTATGATTGTGCCGACCGGAGCCAAATGTTTTAAACAGGCGCTTCGTATGGGAAGTGAAGTTTTTCATTCCCTGAAAGGCGTTTTAAGCGGTATGGGACTGAATACGGCGGTTGGGGATGAAGGCGGCTTTGCGCCGGATTTGGCCAGCAATGAGGATGGTCTTAAAGTGATTATGGAGGCCATCGAAAAAGCCGGATATGAACCGGGAAAGGATGTCTGCCTGGCTTTGGATGTGGCCAGCAGTGAGTTTTATAAGGACGGCAATTATATTCTTTACGGAGAAAACAATAAAGTATTTGACAGTCAGGGAATCGGCGAATACTATGAAATGCTTGTCGGCAAATATCCGATTGTATCTATTGAGGACGGATGCGACCAGGATGACTGGGAAGGATGGAAAAATCTGACGGCCCGCCTGGGGTCAAAAACCCAATTGGTCGGCGATGATTTCTTTGTGACAAATACCCGGAGACTTCAGGAGGGAATTGCCCAAAAAGCGGCGAATGCGATTCTTATCAAGCCGAACCAGATAGGCACGCTGACAGAGACAATTCAGGCGGTGCAGATGGCCGGATGCGCCGGGTATGGCGCCATTATGTCCCATCGTTCCGGAGAGAGTGAAGACACAACGATTGCGGATTTGGCTGTCGGATTAAACTGCGGACAGATTAAAACCGGCTCTTTATCCAGAACGGACCGCCTGGCAAAGTACAATCAACTTTTGAGAATTGAGGAAATGCTTGGAAAAGGCGCAAGATTTGAGAATCCTTTTATTGACAAAATAAGATGAAGTTACTATAATAAGTAGACAAGCGGACGCTTTGCTTCGGCGAAGTGTCCGGCTTTAAATAACAAGGGAAGGTGCAGGTATGGAACAAAAGAGAGTTTTTTCACTATTGGTGGATAATACTTCCAGTGTTTTAAGCCGTGTATCAGGACTTTTTACCCGCAGAGGATACAATATTCACAGCATTTCCGCCGGCGTGACGATGGACCCGAGATATACCCGGATTACAGTTGTTGTCGATGGAGATGATTTAATTTTTGAACAGATTGAGAAACAGATGCGTAAGATGGTGGATGTACTCGATGTCAAAACACTGCAAGAGGGCGTTTCCGTTTGCCGCGAATTGATTATGATTAAGATTCGGGCGAATGCGGAAGAACGTCAGGCGATTTTGTCAGTGGTTGATATTTTCCGGGCGAAGGTCGTGGATGCGGGTATTGATTCTATGATTATCGAGCTGACTGGCAATCAATCCAAGTTAGATGCGTTTATCCGTCTGGTCAGCGATTACGAAATCCTTGAACTGGCCCGAACCGGCGTCACTGGCTTATCCAGGGGCATGGACGACGTAAAGTATTTATAGCTCCATAATAATATTCCGTCTGATGCACGATGAAGTGTACAGCTCTGTATTATTAGAAGATACATATTTTAAAAGATTTAACAGTAGGAGGAAGTTAAAAATGGCTAAGATTTTTTATCAGGAAGACTGTAACCTGTCTCTTTTAGAGGGAAAAACGATTGCAATTATCGGTTACGGCAGCCAGGGACATGCACATGCTTTGAACTTAAAAGAGTCAGGTTGTCATGTAATCATCGGACTTTATGAAGGAAGCAAATCATGGGCAAAAGCAGAAGCTCAGGGATTTGAAGTGTTTACAGCAGCAGAAGCTGCAAAACAGGCAGATATCATCATGATTCTTATTAATGATGAATTACAGGCGGATATGTACAAGAAAGATATCGAACCAAACCTTGAAGAAGGAAACATGTTAATGTTTGCTCATGGTTTTAATATTCATTTCGGATGTATCGTACCTCCGGCCTATGTTGACGTTACAATGATTGCTCCAAAGGCTCCGGGACATACAGTAAGAAGCGAGTTCCAGGAAGGTAAAGGAACACCTTGCCTTATCGCTGTATATCAGGATTACACAGGCAAAGCTCAGGAGATGGCTCTGGCTTACTCTCTGGGTATTGGCGGTGCAAGAGCCGGCGTTCTTGAAACAACCTTCAAGACAGAAACAGAGACAGACCTTTTCGGCGAACAGGCTGTTCTTTGCGGCGGTGTTTGCGCATTAATGCAGGCTGGTTTCGAAACATTGGTTGAAGCTGGTTATGACCCAAGAAACGCTTACTTTGAATGTATCCATGAAATGAAACTGATTGTTGACCTTATCTACCAGAGCGGTTTTGCAGGAATGAGATATTCCATCTCCAATACAGCAGAATACGGCGATTACATCACAGGTCCTAAGATTGTTACAGAGGACACAAAGAAAGCGATGAAGAAGATTCTTGCAGACATCCAGGATGGTACATTCGCAAAAGACTTCCTGTTAGATATGTCTCCTGCAGGACGTCAGGTTCACTTCAAGGCTATGCGTGCAAAAGCAGCAGCGCATCCGTCTGAGATTATCGGTGAAGAAATCCGTAAACTGTACAGCTGGAATGGCGAAGGCAAATTAATCGATAATTAATTTTAATACTTGACAAAAAAACATCATCACGTTAAAATCTGTATCATAACATATGACTGACGGATTTAGTGGAAGAACCACATGAAGTATGTTTGTTTATTAAGCCGACCGTCTGGGCATCAGCCCGGGCAGTCGGCTGTTTTTGTATGTAAAGGAGGTTTAAAAATGATATTCGGACGAATTCATTCAATAGAATCTATGGCTTTGGTCGATGGACCGGGAGTTCGTTCCGTTGTTTTTTTACAAGGCTGCCATCTTCGATGTCAGTATTGTCACAATCCCGATACATGGTCTATGACAGGTAATTCTATTCAGGAAATGTCGGCGCAGGAGCTTGTGAAACGTCTCTCACGTTTTAAACCTTATTATGGAGATAAAGGCGGTGTGACATTTTCCGGCGGGGAGCCTCTGCTCCAGAGCGATTTTCTTCGGGAAGCTTTGCCTCTGTGTAAGGCGGCTGGCCTGCATACCTGTCTGGATACGGCCGGGTGCGGCACTGGAGGTTATGAGGACATACTTCGGTTTACAGATTTGGTTCTTCTGGACATTAAACACTATACCCGGGAGGGTTATCAGCGGGTGACCGGTCAGACGCCGGATGCGTCGCTTGCGTTTTTGGAGACAGCTCAAAAAATGAATATTCCCCTCTGGATTCGTCATGTTGTTGTTCCGGGACTTACCGATGGGAAGGAGCATTTCGAAGGACTCGATAAATATATACGGACGTTAAAGCATGTGGAGCGGGTAGAATTGCTTCCGTATCACGTCCTTGGGGTCCATAAATATGAAACGCTTGGAATTCCTTATCCCTTAGAAGGCGTTGAACCGATGGAGCCTGATAAACTTTCAGACTGGCAGACACTTATGAATAATCATCTGAACTAATCTTTAAGACAAGGAGCGAGAAAAATGAGTATTGATGTGAACTGCACTGCATGGAAAGATTTTAAGACGGGCGAATGGCGTCATTTAGTGAATGTACGCAATTTTATTCAGAAAAATTATACGCCATATGAAGGCGACGAGAGCTTCCTGGCGCCGATTTCGGAACGGACGCAAAAGGTCTGGTCAAAGGCCAGTGAGCTGATTGTGGAAGAATTGAAAAAAGGTATCATTGATGTGGAAACAAATGTGGTTTCCGGTATTGATAACTTTGCGCCGGGGTATATTGATAAAGAAAATGAAGTCATCGTTGGTCTGCAGACAGATGCGCCGCTGAAACGGATTGTCAATCTTTTCGGCGGTATGCGGATGGCGACCTCCGCTTTGGAACAGTACGGCTATAAACTGAATCCGGAGATTGAACATCATTTTCGCCTTTACCGCAGAACCCATAATGACGGCGTCTTTGACGCCTATCCGGAACGGACACGGCTGGCCAGACATGCCGGACTTCTGACCGGGTTGCCGGATGCTTATGGCCGGGGACGTATTGTTGGAGACTACCGGCGGGTGCCTCTCTACGGAACGGATTTCCTGATTGAAGAAAAGAAAAAGGATTTGATAAATATCGACGGCCCTATGACGGACGAGCGCATACGGCTTCGGGAAGAGGTACAGATGCAGATTCGCGCTTTGGAAGCGATGCGGAGTATGGCGTCCAAATACGGCTGTGATATTTCACGTCCTGCAAAAAATGCGAGGGAAGCCGTACAGAATCTTTACATGGCTTATTTGGCCGGTATTAAAGAAAATAACGGCGCCGCCATTTCTCTGGGACGGACGGCCACCTTCCTTGATATTTACATTCAGAGAGATATTGAAAAGGGCGTTCTCGATGAGCAGGGCGCTCAGGAACTGATTGACCAGTTTATTATTAAACTTCGCCTGGCCCGTCATCTGCGGACGCCGGAATATAATGAACTTTTCGGCGGCGACCCGACGTGGGTTACAGAAGCCCTGGGCGGTATGGGGATTGACGGCCGGACGCTTGTCACGAAAAACACCTTCCGCTATCTGCACAGCCTGACGAACCTCGGTACGGCGCCGGAACCGAATATGACGGTTCTCTGGAGCCAGAATCTGCCGGAAACATTTAAAGATTATTGTGCGAAAATGAGTATCGGCACCGATTCTATCCAGTACGAAAATGACGATTTAATGCGTCCGATGTATGGGGATGATTATTGTATTTCCTGCTGTGTTTCGGCCATGGCTGTCGGAAAACAGATGCAGTTGTTCGGCGCGCGGGCGAACCTGGCCAAAAGTCTTTTGCTTTCAATTAACGGTGGTGTGGACGAGAAAAAAGGAACGCATGTCATTCCGAATATCGAGCCCGATATGGATGAGGTCCTCGAGTATTCGAAGGTGTTGACGAATTATAAAAAGGTTTTGGCCTATGTGGCCGAGCTTTATGTGGATACCATTAATATTATCCATTATATGCATGATAAATACGCCTATGAATCCAGCCAGATGGCGCTGCACGATACATTGGTTGAACGGATTGCCGCCTTTGGTATCGCAGGACTTTCCATTGCCGCCGACTCCCTTTCAGCCATTAAATTTGCGAAGGTACATCCGGTGCGTAATGCGCAGGGCATTGCCGTAGACTTTAAAGTCGAGGGAGATTTTCCGAAATATGGAAATGATGACGACCGGGTCGATGATATTGCGGTGGAAATCGTATCCTATTTTTCGGCGGAGCTTAAAAAACACCCGTTATACCGGAATGGTATTCATACCCTTTCCGCATTGACGATTACGAGCAATGTCATGTACGGAAAGAAAACCGGGGCCACGCCGGATGGACGTAAGGCCGGCGAACCATTCGCACCGGGGGCCAATCCAATGCACGGAAGAGATATGAACGGCGCTTTGGCTTCCCTGAATTCTGTAGCTAAGATTCCATACC
>CABUAW010000061.1 GCA_902489645.1 uncultured Lachnospiraceae bacterium
ATACGTATAGCCGTCGGCCGCTTTTACTTTGGCATAATCTTCATCCGCATTGACGCAGAGCGCCACATTGGAAGGCAATGTCCAAGGTGTTGTCGTCCATGCCAGAATATAAGCGTCCTCGCCGACAACCTTGAAACGGACAATGGCTGAACGTTCTTTGACGTCTTTATAGCCCTGAGCCACTTCCTGGGCGGACAGCGGCGTTCCGCAGCGCGGACAATAAGGAACGACTTTGAAGCCTTTATACAATAAGCCCTTTTCCCAAATTTGTTTTAAAGCCCACCACTCGGATTCAATATAATTGTCGTGATAAGTAACATACGGATGTTCCATATCGGCCCAGAAACCAACGGTACCGGAGAAGTCCTCCCACATACCTTTGTATTTCCATACACTTTCTTTACACTTATCGATAAACGGAATTAAACCGTAAGCTTCAATCTGGTCCTTGCCGTCCAGACCAAGCATTCTTTCAACTTCCAGTTCTACCGGCAGGCCATGGGTATCCCATCCGGCCTTTCTCGGCACCTGATATCCCTTCATCGTCTTATAACGCGGAATCATATCTTTAATTACACGGGTCAGCACATGGCCAATATGCGGCTTGCCGTTTGCTGTCGGCGGTCCGTCATAAAATGTATATTCGGGAGCGTGCTTCCGTGACTCAATACTTTTCTTGAAAATATCATTTTCCTGCCAAAATTTTTCTACGTTTTTTTCTCTTTCCACAAAATTCATATTTGTAGAAACTTTTTCGTACACTACAATTCCTCCTTTTTTATTCCTTTAATAAACATAGGCTTCCACCCGCAAAGGATGAAAGCCCCAAAAAACTATCATTATACCACCTATGCAAAAGACATACGAACATATGCCCTCCCGGTAACGGCGGGACGCCGTCTCCCCTACGGCCTTTTACGGCTTTCAGTTCACAACTCCGGAGTGATTTTCGACTTTATACTACTGATATCCGGCTTCCACCCTCCCGGACTCTCTGTGAAACTTCCTATAAAGCTACTGTCTCCATCTTCGTTTTTAGCACTCTTAATCATATTATATATTTTTTCCACTGTCAACTCTTCAATTTCAATTCCTCACATTTTCTTTCGTAAATCTTAATTTTTTTGTTTCGACCGTATTTCCCACAGACATATAAAAGAAATATGGTATACTGTTATTATCTTATAATTATGCACAGATATTTTTATTGGAGGAAAAAAACATGACGAAAAAGAAAAAGATTATCCTTATTTCTGCCGGCGCCGCAGTTGTTTTGGTTATCCTGATTGCTATCTGGTTTTTTGTTTTCAGAAAATCATCATCGGGTACGGACGGCGCCGTCGCATACACGACCCCCGTATCCATGCTGACCAGCACATCCACAGGTACCGTCAACCGTTACGCCGGTGTTGTTGAGCCTCAGCAAACGGTTAAAATCCAAAAAGCCTCCGATAGAAATGTCAAAGAGGTTTTTGTCAAAGAGGGGGATACCGTGACTAAGGGCGCGCCTCTTTTCTCTTATGATACGGATGAAACTCAGATGAAGCTGAGCGAGGCCGAGCTGGAGCTGGAACGGATTACAACGGAAATCGCCACCCTTTACAATCAGATTGAAACACTTCAAAATGAGAAGGCGAAAGCGCCTGAAAGCGAAGCATTTTCCTACACCACCCAGATTCTGACCGCCCAAAATGATGTGAAACGGGCCGAATACAATCAGAAAAGCAAGGGTGTTGAAATCGAGCAGATTCGCAAATCTCTTGAAAATGCCACGGTGACCAGTGAAATTGACGGCGTCGTTAAATCCATTAACGACGGCTCACAGACTTACGGCTATGGATATGATGAGGACAATTCCTATATGACGATTTTATCCAACAATGAATACCGCATCAAGGGGACCATCAACGAACAAAATATGTATGCCATCTCGACAGGTCAGGAAATGCTTGTTCATTCCAGAATCGATGAAAATATCACCTGGAGCGGCACGGTAACCGAGGTGGATACGGAAAATCCGGTGAACAATCAAAATTCCATGTACGGTTATGGCGGCGACGGAAATACGACGTCCTCTTCTTATAATTTTTATGTGGAATTATCCGACGATGCAGCGCTTATGCTTGGACAGCATGTTTTCATGGAACCGGATATGGGACAAACGGAAGTTAAAGAGGGCTTATGGCTCTCCAGCTATTACCTTGTTTTTGACGGCAACGACGCCTATGCATGGGTCTGCGGAAAAAATGACAAACTGGAAAAACGCCGGATAACCACGGGCCAATACGACGAAACAATGGACGAATACGAAATCACTTCAGGGCTTACTCTGGAAGATTCCATTGCTTTCCCTGAAGACACATTAACCGAAGGTATGCCTTGTGTCAATGCAGGCTCCCAGGCCGATGCGGACATGAATGTTTCCGGCGGTATGGAGGAAATGATGGAATGATACTTGAATTAGAACATGTTTATAAAGATTATATGCAGGGTAAAATGGCCGTCCACATCCTGAAAGATATTTCTCTTTCCGTTGAAAAGGGCGAATATCTGGCCATTATGGGCCCCTCCGGTTCAGGCAAAACCACATTAATGAATATTATCGGCTGTCTGGACAAACCGACGTCCGGCTCCTACCACTTAAACGGTAAGGATGTTCTGGCCTATTCGGACAATGAGCTTTCCGATACCCGACTTTACAATATCGGCTTCGTATTTCAGAGCTTCCACCTGCTCCCGAAGCAGACCGCTCTGGAAAATGTCTATCTTCCGCTGATTTACGCAGGCATATCCAGGAAAGAGCGCATCGAGCGGGCCACCGAAGCATTGGAGCGGGTGGGTCTGGGCGACCGGCTTCATTTTAAACCGACGCAGCTCTCCGGCGGCCAGCAGCAGCGAGTGGCCATTGCCAGAGCCATCGTCAACCATCCGACCATCCTTCTGGCCGATGAACCGACCGGCGCTCTGGACAGTACCTCCGGAGAACAGGTCATGGAGCTTTTTCAGAAGCTTAATAATGAAGGCATCACAATTATTATGATTACCCACGATGCGGAGATTGCCTCCCACGCCAGGCGTCAGGCAATTATCCGTGACGGTATTCTCACCGGAAAGGAGGCCCCGGCTTATGAAAAAATCAGTAATTCTAACGATTAGTCTGGCCGCCGCCGTCGCTGTCCTCAGCGTCAGCATCGGAGGCTACCGCATCTATAAAAACGCCAATACCCGTGTCGAAGTCAGCCCGGTTTCCTCTATTTCTGTTCCGCTTTGGGAAGACAATTCTTCCTACGGCGTAGTAACGACAGATTTAACCCAGGATGTTTATATTACGGAAAATCAGGTCATTCAGGAAGTCCTTGTCAACGAAGGCGACACGGTCTCTGTCGGAACGCCTTTAATGATTATGGACAACACTCTGGCCATGCTGGATTTGGAAATGCAGGCGCTTGCCATCGATAACATCGACCTCCAGATTCAGGCTGCAAACCGGGACATCCATTTTCTCGAAACAGCTACGATTGGCTACGACGTCCCGAATAATACGGACGGCGCTATATGGGATGAGCCGGAGGATACCGGACTGGGAGTTTCCGTGAAATACGACGGTTACCGTCTTCTCTCTTCGTCCGGCACCGTTTCGGAGGACCCGGATGCGATTGTTTATCGTCTGGACCTTCGGACGCCTTTATTTTTAAAGGATGATACCCAGAATATCTATACGGTAAAATGTGCCCCGGACACAATCATCACTCCGGATTTTTTATACCGCATCAAAGGACTGGACACCAATACCGGCCGCACAATCGGCGAACCTCTGGTGGTTTTTTTACAGATTCCTTCGATGGAAAAGCGGATTTATCTGGATGGCTATAATTTTGATATTCCTGAAGATTTTCATGAAATGACTCTGGAAGAATTTATGTATAACTACAACACGCAGATTTCAGATATCACTTCCGACGGCGAAAATGAAACTAATCCGTACGACGGTATTACCGCCGAAGAGCGTGACCGCCAACTGACCGAAAAGAAAAATCAATTAACAACTTTAAATATCGACCGAAAGGAAGCGGTTCTGAAATACGAAAAGATGCGCAAGGAAATTGCCGAGGGAACGATTTTAAGTACCGTCAACGGACAGATTAAATCGGTGGGCGACCCGGCCACAGGTGCGGATGCCAATACACCTTTTATCTCTGTCACCAGCCAGGAGGGCTTCTACTTAAAAGGTACGGTCAATGAATTAATGCGGGAAGAAATTTCAGTGGGCCAGCATATTTCCGTCACCAACATGGAAACAGGTATGACGGCCGAGGCCGAAATCACTTCCATTTCCGACTACCCTGTATCGGATAACGCTTCTTCCTATGGCACCAATCCGAATACATCCAATTACCCGTTTACCGCTTTCCTGAGCGAAACCACTGGTTTTAAAAATAATCAGTCGGTCAGCATCGATATAAATTCCGACGAAAACGGCACGAATTCCAAGCTGTATATTCCAAAGGCCTATGTCCGCGAGGATAACGGCGAATATTATGTTTTTATCGCCGATGAAAAGGGCCGTCTGAAAAAGCAGGTCATCGAAGCCGGAGCCACAATGTACGGCTACTATCAGGAAATTAAAGGCGGACTGACGACCGAAGATTTAATTGCATTTCCATATGGAAAAACCGTAAAAGAGGGAGTTAAAACCGAAGAAGTGGATTCTCCTTCCTACTACTAAAGGAGGGCTTCGACATGCTTGAAAATATAAGACTTTCCATTCAGGGCATCTGGTCCCACAAGATGCGTTCCTTCCTTACCATGCTCGGTATTATTATTGGTATCGCCGCTATTATTTCCATCGTTTCTACCATCAAAGGTACAAACGAACAAATTAAGCAGAATCTGGTCGGAGCCGGAAATAACACGGTGGAAATAAAGCTCTATCAAAATGACTGGGAATATGAGGCCGCTTACAACGGACTTCCCCAGGGAGTGCCCGTCATCACCGAAGAAATCCGCGAAAGTATTCTGGATATTGACGGTGTGGAAAACGCCTCCCTTTATTTAAACAGAAACTATGCCGAAGGCATTTACTACCACAATACCTCTTTAAGCGGCGGAAGAATCTACGGTATCGACACCCGATATTTTTCCACCTGTGGATATCAAATGCAAAAGGGGCGCGGCTTTGTAAACGATGATTACAAAAACTTCCGAAAAGTCGCCATCCTGGACACAGCCGCTTATAATTCTCTCTTTGGCGGCAATGACCCAATCAATCAGACAATCGAAATCCAGGGGGAACCGTTCACTGTCATCGGTGTTTGTGAAAAATCAAATACCTTTAAGCCCGTCATCAATTCCATGGAGGATTATTATAATTATATGGCTTCCAGCAGCGACGGCGGTATTATTTTTATTCCGGATGCCTCCTGGCCGATTGTCTACAACTACGACGAACCTCAAAACCTCATTATCCGGGCATCCAGCACGGATGAAATGAGCAGCGCCGGGCGTAAATGCGCCGACCTTCTGAATGGTTACGTTTCTTCTTCCGACGTCAAATACAAAGCCTCCGACCTTTTAGAGCAGGCGAAAAACCTCCAGGAGCTGAGCGCAGCCACAAACCAGCAATTAATATGGATTGCCAGCATTTCCCTTCTCGTCGGCGGTATCGGCGTCATGAACATCATGCTTGTATCTGTCACTGAACGCACACGGGAAATTGGTTTAAAGAAAGCCATCGGCGCCAGAAAACGCCGGATTCTCGCCCAGTTTCTAACCGAAGCAGCCGTACTGACAAGTCTTGGCGGTATCATCGGCGTTGCGGCGGGCATTGTTATGGCCCAGGTCATTTCCAGAGTTTCGCAGACGCCATCGGCCATCAGTATACCGGCTATTATATTTTCCGTGATTTTCTCCATGGCCATCGGTATCCTCTTCGGCCTGCTGCCTTCAATCAAAGCGGCAAACCTGAACCCGATTGACGCCCTTCGCCATGAATAAAGCCTTCGGGATATGTCCCGTTTTTGAGCATAAGAAAACCATCCTCTAACCTTTTGACCGGGCAACGAGGATGGTATTCTTATATATCAGATGACTTTTCGCAAATCCATCATCTTAAAATAATTTAATTCAAATAGCTTGCAATAATCTGCCAGATTTCAGGACCGCTTTCCCAGCCGATACGCCAACTGGCCACGCCGGCCAAATCGTATTCCTGAATCATTTCCATACGGCTTCGGATGGAGGTTTCATCCTCTAACCAAATCTGATAGAGGCGTCCGTCAACCTCCGAAGTATATTGGCCGTAATTCTGACCCGTCGTTTCATCATAGACCGGAACGACACCATGACTTTCAAGATAGCCATAGGCCTCCGTCATACCGGCGCTGAAAGATTCAACCCATCCGTTGGCATCTGTTGCCCAGACACGGGTATACAGCGGAATCGCATTGATGACCTTCTCCTTCGGCACCATAGCAAGCATATCTTCAATTCCCTGACGGGCAAAGCTCATAGAAGCCACGGAACCGGCCACATCGGAGGTACTGTGATGTTCATCATATCCCATAATAATAATATAGTCGGCAAAGATACCTTCCTCTTTATGGTTATAGTGCCGCCAATACATCGGCGTATAATTATCTATGGAAAATACAATGTTTTTCTCACGGCACAATGCGGAGAGTTCACGGACAAACTGAATATAGTTATCCGCCCCGGTTTCTCCAATCATCTCAAAATCCAGATTGATGCCGTCCAACTGATATGCGTCAATATAGGCAGACAACTGGTTCAGAACATACTGACGTTTTGACCGTGAGGACAGGATTTCATCGGTCATCTCACCGTCAAAATTCGTAAATTCGTTGGAAAACATGGCCCAGACCTCAATTCCGGCTTCATGGGCCCGATTCACATAATCAGCGCTTCCAAGGGTTGTCAAATCACCGTTTGTATTCTCAAAATAGAACCATCTCGGACTGATGGTATTAATTCCCGGTGTCTCAGCAAGAATCTGTTCCAATTCATCATTGGCCGATTCACTGTAAACTCCGTGCCATGCCAGATTAATCTTATAATTTTTAGAAATACTCGTAAATACCGGTTCGGTGAATGTCGGTTCCGTCAGCGTCACCATCGACGGCGTGTCCAGGTCCTCATTCTTAACCCAGCCATTATATCCGTCCTCAGTGACTACCTGCGCCCATTCATCACCGCTGCCATCATCCAGCACATATACGCGCTCACCCCGCTCAAGGTCTCTGAAAATCGGGCTTTTAATACCGCCCTGATAACGAATCACGGCCTTTTTACCGCTGACCGTTGTCATATAGGCTTCGCCCCATTCGGTTCGGGTAACCACCCGGTTCGGGTTCGTATATACTGCGCTGTCCATCTTTGTGTTTTCTTTCAGAAAATTCAAAGAAATATAGAGCATGCCGCCGCGATTAATGACGACGGGAATATCGCTCGTTTTGGAAGCCGTGCCCAGCATATAAGCTGTGGAATCCGGCGTATATTCCGCCATGCCTTCCGGTGTGGCATACAAAACAACATTCTCATCCGCCTGCCAGTAAACTCTGGAATTAAAATAACGGTTTGCCGTATTCACATCCATATAGACATTACCGGCCCCATCGTCAATGGCCTTTGCCTCCAGCATCACATTATTCAGGGTAATCGTATACTCTCCGTCGGAAACCCCGTAAGTGGTATTATAATCCACCACATCCTTCTCTGACCGAAAATCATCAACTATGCCACATCCACCAAGAATACAGAGGAGTCCTACAGAAACTAAAAACATTCCCATAATTCTTCTTATCTTATTCATGTGCTTTAACCTAACCTTCCTTTTTGGTTTTTATGTTTCGTGGATTAACAATCTGCCCGCCACAAAACAACCGAGCATGGTCAAAAATGCAATTGCGTAATAAAGAATGTCCGCCTCCCGGTGTGTATCGTACGTCAAAAGAACTCTATCCGAAATATTATAGTTTTCAAGGTAGTTTTCCGATGTCATGCCCTCACTGTCCGCTGCCTTTGCCAGCACCGGCGCATCGTCCGATATCTGTGCCGTAAATTCCATATCTTCTAAATCCGGCATCGCCTGGGAAAGTCCGGCGTCATCTTTTTCGGCCGGAATTTCTACGAACCACGACTGTTCTCCAATGGAGCCAATATAGTAATAACCACGAATTATTTCTTTAGCATCCACCGTATAAAACCCTGTAAACCTTAAATCCATATGACTGACCCGAATATATTTCTGTCCGGGTTCCGGCTGCCAGGATACTGTTTCATCCGCAGCATCCACCGCCGGTATCATAAATGGATTTCTCCAAAAAATCAATCCGCAAATAATGGCAATCCCTGTAAAAATTGCCACGCCATAAAAAATCCGTCCTACAACCGGATGATTTTTCGGATGACTCCTTATCTCTTGTTTTTCCATAATGATAGACTCCTATGCAGATTATATGTAAGATTATACTACATTGGAGCCTATCAGGCAAATGTTTATGGAAATCTTACCCACTTTTAAGGAGATGCAGCCCCAAAATATGTAATGATATCCCACATTTGACATATAATAAGACTAGCTAAGTATAATTCTGCCATGCATTTTTAATCTCTGAAATTCACATAATGGGAAAATAAAAAGATTTTTTTGAAATGGATTGGGAAGTCAGGCACATTACCTTAGAAATCTTATATATTTTAATTATACCAAATGAAAAAATAAGCAGCAATTGCAATATTTCGACAAATATTTCTTAAAATTTAATATTTTAATCTCTTTACAGTTTCTGCTGCTGTGGGTATACTGTAGGTAACCTCAATCCTACATTAAAGGAGTGATTTCTATGAAGATTGAGCGACTTAATGAAAATCAGATTCGCTGTACACTGAATAAAGAAGATTTAGTAAACCGTGAGATTAAGTTGAGTGAGCTTGCTTATGGTTCTGATAAAGCCAAACGGCTGTTTCGTGATATGATGATTCAGGCTTCCACCGAAGTGGGATTTGAAGCTAATGATATCCCTCTGGTCATCGAAGCCATTCCTGTATCTAACGAATGTATTATTTTAATTGTGACAAAGGTTGAAGACCCGGAAGAATTGGACACCCGTTTTTCAAAATTCTCACCGGCGAACATATCCCTGGACGACGACGCACCGGAGGCCGAAGAAGAATCCGACGATAACGCTTCCGGTTACCGCAGCGCAGCAGACATTCTGGACTTATTTAAAAAAATCAGCGAGGAATTAATCGTCAAAGAGATTTCCTCCGGAGAATCCAAAATTCCGCTGCCGTCAGGAGCAAAACCAAAATTTGGAGAAGGTATATCTTCCATAGAGATGACAAAAATTTTCCTTTTCCGTAGCCTGGAAGACGTCTGCAGATTTGCCGACGTTATCCACACAAAATACCGCAGCTCCAACACCTTATACAAAGACGCAGCAACCGGCCGCTTTTATCTGGTACTCACCAAGGGAAAGGCTTCCCCGCATGTGTTCAATAAAGTTTGCAATATCGCCACCGAATATGGCGAATGTATCCCGGGCGCAGCGGCTTCCGTAGCCTACTACAACGAACATTTTACAATCATGATAAAAAATAAAGCGATTCAAAAACTGGCGAATCTGTAACAAATCAAAAACAGCGAGAAGTTTTTCTTCCCGCTGTTTTTTACGTCTATTGAATCCTATTTATTATTCTTTTCAAGGAAGTTATTAATTTCTGCAACTAACGCTGCCGGATCAATACCATGAACCATTGCTGCTTCTGCGATGGTTTCTCCCTGAGAAGACGGACAACCCAGACAATGCATACCAATGCTCATCAAAATAGGCGCTACACCTGCGTCGATTCTCAATAAATCGCCAATCATAGTATCTTTTGTTACCTGTGCCATTTTAAAGCCCTCCTTCTGAAATTTTAATCATTGCTTATTATAATACATTCTTTCCAGCTTTGCAAGCCCCAGGAGGAAGCCGGACAATTTTCCAAATTTTTTCAACATTATCCGCTAAATGATAAATTATATCATTGAAGTGCCATGTTATGCTTGTCTAACCGGGCCCTTTTGTATTACAATAAGGTCGTACAACTTAACAGTACTATTTGATTAATTTTCATACTTATAAGGAGGTAACTATTATGGCATATGTAATTTCATCTGATTGTGTTTCCTGTGGAGCTTGCGCTGGAGAATGTCCAGTAGGCGCTATCGTTGAAGGCGACGGAAAATACGAAATCAAAGCTGACGACTGCATCGATTGCGGTACATGCGCAGGCACATGCCCAACAGGCGCTATTTCTCAGGCTGACTAATTCTAAAAAATAAAAAGTAAGGTGCTTCGGTTTTTCCGCAAGCACCTTATTTTTTTGCCCTTTTCAGGTGCTTTGTCCGAAGCCGGACGGCCGTTCCAAAAACTACGCAGCGAAAAAGAACGCCCTTCCTATCATCCCTGACTTTCCGAGCGTTCCCCTCTTACATTTTCGAAATCAATCTTTATCTTCGGAACAGGCCGAAACGGCGCTTATTCATCTTCGTTGGTGTATAAGGCGGAAGTTTGGACGCGGCCGCCTCCTGATAACCCCTCTGACGGCCCCGAATGGCTTCATCCAGCTTTCTGAACCGCAGCTCTTCACGCTGTTCCCTTTCCTGCTCTATGGCGTCCATTTCCCCCAGAAGACGTTCTGTCACCTGACGCGCAATAGATTCTTCCAATTTCAAATTATTGGCCTGCAGCGCCTGAGATACGATACCATCCATTATGTATTTAAAATGGCTCATTTTCTCAGCAGGACTGACGCTGGCGGCTGCAGAGGTTTCAACCTGCCGCACCTCGACCACCTCGGCCGTTACCGTTTCCTCCGTCTTTTTCTCTTCCGGCTTTTGAACCTTGTTATCACTCTTTTGAACCTTAACCTCCGCCCTTTGCGCCTTTTCTTCCGGCTTTTTGGATGTTTCCCCGGACTCTTCAAAATTTTGCCGTACATTGTCCAGAGAAATAATATTTGTATCTTTTTCTTCCTCAAACATAATCTCAAGAACATCTTTTATCGCTTTCAACTGAAATCCTCTGTCCTTTAATGCCCTAATCTGGCAAAACACATCGATTTCCCGCTGTGTATAATAACGATGGCCCATTTCATTCCTTGGTATTTCCAATGCAAGCTCGTCCTCCCAGTACCGGAGTACATGGGACTCAACCTTAACTATCTTCGCTGCATCTGATATTGTGTATCGCATCTCTTCCATAGAATACCTCCACTTAACCTTCTCGTTATCTGACAATCAAATTATAGCAAACCCCTAAAATATTGCAATTTTATCCCCTAACAACTTATCGACAGAGCGGCTTCGAAAAACAAAAAAACCGGTCACAATATTCGTGACCGGCTTGATATACGCCGAAATATGCGCTATTTTATTTCTTTGTTTTATTGGCAAACTTGGTGTAATTCGGAAGCCAAACCAGCTCCACCGTACCAATCGGGCCATTTCGCTGTTTGGCAATAATAATCTCGGAAATATTTTTCTTATCCGTATCTTTATTGTAATAATCATCCCTGTAGATGAACATGACCACGTCCGCATCCTGTTCAATGGCCCCGGATTCACGCAAATCCGACAAAATCGGCCGGTGGTCCGGCCGGGTCTCACAGGCTCGTGAAAGCTGGGACAATGCAATCACCGGCGCATTAATCTCTCTGGCCAACGCCTTTAAGGAACGGGAAATATCCGAAATTTCCTGCTGCCTCGAATCCGTCCGCTTATTGCCTCCGCTCATCAACTGAAGATAATCGATAATAACCAATCCCAAATCATTTTCGAGCTTAAACTTCCGGCATTTGGAGCGCAGCTCAGAAATCGAAATACCAGGCGTATCGTCAATAATCAACGGCGCTTTACTGATATCTCCGGCGCTTTCAATGAGTTTTTCCCAGTCATTTGCACTCAGATTACCGGTACGGATTAACTGGGAATCCACCTTGGACTCCATGGAGAGCAGACGGTTCACCAACTGGTCCTTTGACATTTCCAGACTGAATATGGCCGTCGGCACTTTATTTTTTATGGAAATATACTGGGCCAGATTCAAAACAAAAGCCGTCTTTCCCATTGACGGACGGGCCGCCACGAGAATCAAATCCGAGGGCTGAAAGCCAGACGTCTTAAAATCCAAATCATAAAATCCGGTCGCCAGTCCGGTGACCGTTCCCTTATGCTTGGCTGCCAATTCAATCTTGTCAATGACGCTCAGAACCACCTCCTGAATCGGTACAAAGTCATCGGAGCTTTTTTTCTGGAGCAAATCAAAAATTTTCTTTTCCGTATCCTCCAGAATCTGTTCCAACGGTTCCTTGCCCAGATAACAGGTATTTGCAATCTCTTCGTTGGTTTTAATCATCCGGCGCAAAAGGGCCTTCTCCGCCACAGTTTCCGCATAATGCTTAACATTGGCCGAGGTCGGCACATCATTTAAAATACCGCTGATAAATTCTACGCTGGTCAGCTCCGGCGGTACGTCCTTATTTTTCAGACGTTCCTGCAAAGTAACCAAATCTACCGGCTTATCTTCCCCATACAGCTCTGTCATCACATCAAAGAGGATTCCATACTGTCTTTGATAAAAATCGTCGCTGCCAATAATTTCCGAAGCGGTGACAATGGCATCCGCATCCATCAGCATGGACCCGATGACGGCCCGCTCCGCCTCGTCGCTGTGCGGCAATATTCTCTTTATCAACGCTTCATCCATCGCCATATCAGGCCTCCACAACCTTCACTTTCAATTCCGCCGTTACCTTTGGATGTACCTTATATGGTACGATAACCGTTCCCACCATACGAATCGGTTCCTGTAAATTTAATTTTTTCTTATCAATATCCAGATTTAACTGCGCCTTGGCTGCCGATGCAATTTCCTTTGTGGAAATAGAACCGAAGACACGGCCGCCCTCACCGGTTTTAATCGATACGGTGACAACCTTTTCCTTCAATTCCTCCGCAAATACCTTTGCCGCTTCCAGTTGTTCCCTGGCAACCTTCTCTTCATTGGCCTTCTTTAACTTCAAATCATTCATATTCTTTGCCGTTGCTTCCAGGCCAAGTTTTTTCTTTAAAATGAAATTTCTGGCATAGCCTTCATTAATTTCCACAAGCTCGCCTTTCTTTCCAAGGCTCTTTACATCTTCCAATAAAATAACTTTCATCTATATCGCTCCTTCTTTCTGCATATTTACAATCGTCCGCTTCACCAAATCCATCCCCTGGGCTTCCGTCATATTTTGAAGCTGGGCTCCGGCAATGGTGCTGTGTCCGCCGCCGCCAATCCGTTCCATAACAAGCTGGACATTGATACCGTCCTCACCTTCCATGGAGCGGGCGCTGACATAAATCGTCTCTTTTACCTTAGTAAATACAAAGGACGCTTTAATTCCCGTAATATTTAAAAGCTCATTCGCCACCTGGGCGCCGACGATGGTCGGACTTTCAAGGCCCTCGGCCGGACAAACCGCATAGGCCATATTATTATCCATTTGAGCATGGCGCACCGCCTCCGCCCTCGCCCGGTAAATTTCCATACTGTCTCTGAAAGCCAGATGAACGCGGGTAATATCCGCACCACTCTTCTTTAAGAAAGCGGCGGCTTCAAAAGTGCGCACGCCGGTTTTACTTGAAAAATTATTCGTATCAATCATCAAGCCGGCAAACATGGCGTCCGCTTCAATCGGCCGCAGCTTCACGCCGTCGGTAATATACTGTAAAATCTCCGCAACCATCTCGCAGGCCGAGGAAGCATAAGGTTCAATATAAGACAGCACCGGACTCTCGATGGACTCGCTGCTCTGCCGGTGATGGTCCAGTATAACCACCGTTTTCGTCCGGTTCAAAAGCTCCGGTCCCTCCGTATAGGACGGCCGGTTGACATCGACGACAACAAGGGCCGTTTCCATATTCATGATGGCCGCCGCCTCACTGCTCCTCAAAAACATATCCGGCTCATAATCCGGGTTGTTTTTAAAATTATTCAAAATCGGCCGCACCGACGTTGTAATCTCATTAATAACAATATGGGCCGGTTTGTTCAGGGATTTCGCCGCCCTGTA
>CABUAW010000062.1 GCA_902489645.1 uncultured Lachnospiraceae bacterium
TGTCTGCTGTTACTCAATAAATTTCCTCCTTTATCGTAGCATATTTTTTTATGTATCGCAATCCTATGCTATCACAAATCGATTGTAGAATCTGTCGGAGCCTGTCGTCGAAGCAGGTTTTTTTATCGACATAAAAATACCGTGCAGACAATTCCTGTCCGCACGGCATTTCAGATGACTTAAATATGATTCAGATGTGTTTGACTGTCTCAGCAATCAGATTTACCGTACCGTCAATACCAAATCTGGAGCTGGAAATGGACATATCGTAGGACGCGCTCCGGCCCCATTTCGCTTCGCTGTAGTAGTTATGATAGCTTGCACGGCGTTTATCAATTTTATTCATCAGGCTTTCTGCCCGCTTTTTATCAATCTGCTGGCGCTTCATAATACGCTTTACCCGGTCGTCCTTATCGGCATGAATAAAAATAGATATCACGCCTTCAAAGTTTTCGAGAACAGACTCCGCACAGCGCCCGATGAAAATACAGGAGCCCTCGGAGGCCAGTTTTCGAATTGTTCTGCTCTGCATAATAAACAGACTGTCATTGGTCAGATAATCCATCGACGTAATCATCGCCGCATCCGCTGTCGGATTTCCCGAACAAAAACCGTTGAGAAGCCAGCTTGTGCGTTTCTCGTCCGCATTTTCAAATAATGACTGGGCCAAACCGGAATCGATGGCTGTCTGTTTTAATAACACCTTATCATAACACGGAATTCCAAGTTTTTTTGACAGCTTCTCGCCAATCTCCCGACCTCCACTGCCATATTCCCGACCAATACAAATAATTACTTTTTCTGCCATACCAAAGCTCTCCTTCCATTAATTACTGTGCATTGAATTTATCTGCCCACTTACCGCGCCAGTAGAAAATGACTGATAATGCGGTGGCAATGGACCAGCCGATAGGCCAGGACATCCAGATTCCCGTTTCTCCAAAGGACGCTGCCATTATGTAGGATAAAACGACCCTTAAAACCAAATCGGTAAAGGTGGCAATCATAAAGGACGCCATCGCTCCCGCACCGCGAAGCATTCCGTCAACAACAAGCTTGATGGAAACGACAAAATAGAATGGGGCTACAATCCGAAGAAAAGTAATCCCCGTATTCAAAGCCACGGCAGATGAATCTTCGCTCATAAATAATTGTACCATATTCTGGCCAAAAATAAAGAAGGCAATGAAAAATGGCACCGCCGTCAGCAAACTCATCTTAACGCCTGCGCTTAAACCTTTTCTGGCCCGTTCCACCTTCCCGGCGCCCAGATTCTGCGCCGTAAAGCTGGACACGCCATTTCCCAGTGTTGTGAAGCAGGTGATAGAAAAAGTATTTAACTTAATCGCCGCCGAATATCCGGCAATGACCGAAGAGCCAAAGGAATTAACCAGACTCTGGATAAAAATATTTCCTACGGATACGAAGCTCTGCTGTAAAATACTCGGTACTGCAATCAAGCTGATTCTTTTCAGCATTTCAAATGAAAAAATATCGTACTTTTCCTTTGTTTCAACGACACGAAGCCGTTTTACCAATGTCAGAAGGGCGAGTATACAGGCGATTCCCTGGGCGATGAAGGTGGCCCAGGCCACGCCGGCCACGCCCCAGTGGAAGCCGGCCACAAACCATGTATCCAGAGCAATGTTTCCCAAAGAAGAACCAATCAGGAAATACAGGGGCGTTTTTGAATCTCCCAGTGAAGTGAATATACCGGTAGCGACATTATATAAAAACAGGAAAAGAAAACCGCCGACATAGATTTTCAAATACAGAGCGCCGTCTGAGAAAATATTTTCCGGCGTATGAATCATCGTCATCAGCCCTTTAGTCCCTAAAAGGCCGCAAATCATAAGCACTATCGACAAAACAAATGAGGAAATCAGAGTGGTAAATACGGCCGTTTTCATTTTACCGTATTGTTTCGCTCCGAAAAGCTGAGAAATAACCACGGCACAGCCGACATTACTTCCCACCGCAATGGCCATAAATATCATTGTAATCGGATAAGAAGCGCCGACGGCCGCCAACGCATCCTCTCCGGCAAACTTTCCGGCGATAACACTGTCCGCAATATTGTATAATTGCTGGAATATTACGCTGATAAACATCGGAATCGTAAACTGCCAGAGTACCTTTCCGGGATTGCCTTCTGTCAAATCTTTTATCATATTTTTCATCCTTTCCTTGTTGCTTTTATTTTCGAAGGGAATTATACTATAAAATAAATAATAAATAAAATCAATGAATTTTATACACTCCATTAATCATATTTATGGAAAGGACATCTGTTTATGAATTTTGACTTTTACCGTACGTTTTATTTTGTTGGAAAATATCAGAGCATTACCGCCGCGGCCAAAGCCCTCTATGTCACCCAGCCCTCCGTCACCCATGCCATCCGGTCCCTGGAGCGGGAGCTTGGCTGCCCGTTATTTATACGTTCCCAAAAGGGCGTCCGCTTCACACCGGAGGGAGAAAAGTTCTATGCCTCTGTGGCCGCCGCCTGTGAAACCATTTTCCAGGCCGAGGCGAGCCTTGAAGCCGCCAAAAATCTTTCGGAAGGCCTGGTCGCCATCGGAGCCAGTGAAACAACACTTCATCACTACCTTATACCAATTCTGGCTGATTTCAGAAAAAAGCATCCCGGTATCCGGCTGAAACTTTTCAATTCCAGCACCCCGGAAATGCTCCGTGAGATACTGAACGGACACATTGATTTTGCCGTCCTCGTCGTAAACAAGGGATATCAGCACGAAGATTTATCCGTCACCCATTTAACGGATTTTCAGGATATTATGATTGCCGGGCGGGCCTTTTCTGATTTATCCGGACGAAGCGTCGCCTTAAAAGAACTGATGAACTACCCCCTCGTTTCTATGGAAAAGGGTACGATGACCCGTCAGTTTTTTGACCGTTTTTTTCATGATAATCATCTCGCTCCCGAACCGGATATCGAGCTGGCTACCACCGACTTAATCGTTCCTGTCATTGCCGGAGGGCTGGGCATCGGCATGGTTCCTGAGCCTTTTACCAGAGAAGCTCTTTCCCAGGGGCAAATTTTTTCCCTCAACCTTCGCGAAAAAATTCCCCACCGAGAAATATGCCTGATAAAAAAGAAAAAGGCCTCCCTTTCTCTCATAGGGGAAGCCTTTATTCAATATCTTCTGTCAGATAATCGACCAGTTCTTTAACGCCCTCGCCGGTCATACTGCATATTTTAAAAATCGGATGGGCCCCGGCCAGGGTAAGACTTTTTTCCGCCCGGACAAGCTGGGCCTCATCCTTAATCAAGTCACTTTTTGTGATAACGCCGACCATCGGTTTCTGGAACATGGCCTGAAGTCCCGGAGGCAGTGTGAACGTCATATCTGTCGGGTCCTGGAGAAGAAGCACCACATCGGCCCCAAGGGCTGTGACGGCCAGCGCCTGGTAAAACTGCCGCCGTTCCACATATTCTCCCGGCGTATCAATAATATTATCCGTCACTTCCAGCGCCTGGGTCTTTTTGTAACTGATGGCCTGAGCTGTCAAATACTGGCACAGCGTTGTTTTCCCGCAGGATACCTTTCCAATAAGCATCAATTTTTTCTTCATATTGCGCCTCCTGTCAGGTCCGGGTAATCTTTGCCGGACTAAAGCCAAGGACGTCGGCCAACGTATCATTGACCGCAATAAGCGCTGCCTCCACACTGGAAACGTCGCCGCAGATGACGAGGGAACCGCTGAAACGGTCCACAAAAACAATATCCACGGCCGCCGCTTTTGTGGCCACATCGGCGCCGATAATGGCCGCCTCACTCGGAGTGAGCGTCATAATGCCAAGAGCGCCTCTGTTCTCCGTAATGACGCCGAGCTTTGTGTACAAATCCTCCTTCGGATTGGCAATCAAATGGGCCATCGTCGTCTGTTTACCGGGTACAAATTCCTGGATAATTCTTTGTTTATCTTCTTTAAAGAAGTTTTCCACGCTGCTCACCTCTACATCAGGCTTTCAAAAATTTCCGGGCGCGGACTTGGAATAACCACGCTGGAAACAAGCAGTCCATTGTTCTTTCCCTCTTCGCTGCCAGCCTCCACGGAAGCCTTCACAGAGGCCACATCTCCCGTCATAACTACGAAAGATTTACCGCCAAGGCCCATGCCGAGACGCACGTCAAGCAAGGTTACATTGGCCGCCTTGACCGCTGCATCGGCGCCATAGACCGCCGCCGTAATGCTGAAAAACTCCATCACGCCAATAGCCCCTCTGCCATGAAAATCCGTCGCCTGATTGATGGCCTCAATGACCTGGGGATGAACTCTCGGAATGACGGTGGAGTCTACCACATGGCTCTCGCCGATAGCCATTCCCGCATCCAGTGAAGCCTTTACTGCCGCAACTTCGCCTGTAAATAATATACTATATTTTCCCGGACATACCGGTTTTGCAAAGGTCAATTCCACCTGGGCCGCCTTTAAAATGGCATCGGCCGCCTCTACGCCTTTGGCAATACTGTTCAGCTCGAGAAAACCTACCGTTTCAATCATCGTCATCTCCCCGTCCTTTCAATGATAATCCGCTTGTCAACGGAAACCACCTTTCCTGAAATACTGGCATGGATATTGGCTCCCATGGCTTTCTCCGGAATCCGTGCAATTAACTGACCTTCCGTCACCGCATCGCCCGCCTTAACAACCGGTTCCGACGGCGCGCCAATGTGCATACTGACAGGAATCTCCACCCGCGCCGGCTCACCCTCAATACAGGTATCAATTTTTAAATCATACCAGGGCAGAACACCCACACGGGCCGCCACACGGCCTGCCGGTATTTTCCGGCCCTCGCGGTTTTTATCCGCCGTATAGACAGCTTCCTCCCGCGTATAACGGATACCCGCCTCCCGCAAAGCGCCTTTAAGCACCTGGTTCACCCGTTTTGGCTGTAATCCCATCGGACAGGCATATTCCTCACAAATACCACATTCACAGCAGATAGCCGCATTCCGAACATCCTTATCATCCAAAATCTTTGTCACATCATTGGACATGGAAAGCTTTCGCATAATCTTATGGGGCTGAAGCGGATGTCCAATCAAATGTCTCGGACACATCTGCGTACAATAGCTGCACTGAATACAGGCTGAGCGGGCGCGGTTAAACATATGCTGCAGGGAAATTTCTGTCTTTCGCGCAATGCTTCCATCCTCCGGAAGTATGAGTATACCGGAGGTTGTCTTTGTCACCACCGCATTTTCAGCCTCTTCCATCGTCATCCGGGCGCCCATCATCGGGCCACCGGATACAACAAAATATCTGGATTTTCGCGGGCCGCCGGCCAGCTCAATACAGGTTTTAAAGGCGGTTCCCACCGGCACATGGAGGACCGTCGGTTTTTTCACTTCACCTGTCACCGTCAGATATTTTTTCGTAAAGGCTTTGCCCTCCATCGCATCACTGATTCCGAGCATCGTGGCCACATTCGAAACTACACAGCCCACATCCAGAGGAATTCCCGCCGGAGGAACAATTCTTCCGGTCACCTCATAGACCATCGTCTGCTCATCCCCCGCCGGATAAAAGCTGTCCATCTTCGCCAGCTTCACCTTAGAGGAACGTTCCTTTAACACCTTTTCAAGCGCTTTGATTTCTTCCGTATATGTCTTTTTTAAAGCAATGCGACATTCCTTTGCGCCGAGCATTTCGCCGACGGCTTCCACCGCAGCAACCACCCGGCCGCCCAAATGTTTCATAATATATCTGTCGGTACGGAGCAACGGCTCGCACTCGGCTCCGTTAATGATTAAGTATTCCACCGGACCGCCCGCATACTTTACATGCGTTGGAAAACCGGCACCGCCGCAGCCGACGATGCCTGCCTCTTTAATACAATTCAATAAGTCCATGGATTCACTTCCTGTTCTTGTTTTCTTTCATGATTTCCATAGAATCTATAATACCTACGATTGCACTGTCCACCGGAACGCCTTCTTTTCCGGCGGCCCGTCTGGCCGTACTGCCCGTGACAACGAGAACGTCCTCGCCCACACCGGCGCCGACCATATCGGCAGCGACAAAAACCTCGCCCTTACCCTGGGCCGTCTCTGTCTCTTTTACAATCATAAGCTTTTGTCCGTTTAAGGCCTCCTGTTTTTTGGTCGCCCATACATGTCCAATTACTCTGCAAATAAGCATACAAGTCCCCCTAAACGATTTCTATCTGTTTATGTCCGGCTTTAAAAATGTCTTTCGCAGCCGGCGTAATAATGACGCCCTTCGCGAAACGCAGCGTACCGCAGCTGCAGCTCTCCACCAGTTCTTTGGCTGTTTTTTCCGTGACAAGCTTTTCACGGATAATATCCTCCGAACATCCGGTTTCAGGCGCAGGTTCCTTCGCCCCGCCGCAGGACGGAGTTGCTTTCGAACCGACCGGCGCCGCATTTTCGCCGCACGTCTTTCCCTGCTGCTCTTCATTTAATATGGCACAGACATTTTTCACTACTTCGTTAATTAATTGTTCCACATCCATCGCTGACATCCCCTTATTTTCACATGGCGTGCCATAAAGGATAAATGCTTCGGTACCTACCCGATACCCGCAGGCATTCGCCTCGTCAAAGTCAATGTGCATCGCCGGAGCAAATTTTTCGCTGACCCGAATCGGTACGTCTTCAAATATCACCTTCCGGTCGCTCTCAACCTCCACCCGGACCGTATCGCCATTGGAAACGCCATATTCCAGCGCATCCTGAGGACGCATATGGATATGATTCCGCGCCACAATAACGCTGCCATTGGCCTTCATCTCGCCGTGGGAACCGATAATCATCACATCCGATGCGCCGTCAAGATTCCCCGACAGATTTACCGGAGCCGTCAGACCGAGCTTTCTGCAGTCTGTCTTTGACAATTCCACCTGAACCGCCGCTCTCGGCGGTCCGAGAACGGCCACATTTTCCACACAGCCATCTTTTGTTACCAGCTTTACTCTCTGTTCGCTCAAATACTCTCCGGGCTGGGATAAATCCCGGCGTTTTTTTAGGGTCGCCCCTTCGCCGAAAAGTGTCTCAATTGCAGCCTGCGTTAAATGGACATGGCAGCCGGATGCTTCGATAAGAATTTTTTTTCTCTCTACACTCATCACTCTCTGCCTCCTTCATAATAACCTGCCAGCCATCGGCAAAATACAATATAGACGCCGCTGCTCAGGCGATTCAGATGCTGTATAATATCCGGGCGCTCCACGACTCCGTCCTCCGTCATAAAGGCATGGGCGGCGGCCAGCTCCACCTCCCGCACCTTCGTCCGAAGTCGGTTCAAATCAGCCGCCATCCTTCCCATCTTATAATTCGGTATCGGATGGTCCATACCAAAATACCTTTTCACATTATGGGAATGTTCACGAAGCTCCTTATCATTCATTCCAAGAATCGCCATTGGCTCCAGAGGCTCTTCCTTGACCTCCGCCCCGAGAATCTTTTGCGTTCCATAGAGAATATCGCCCAGGTCAGTCACCAGCTTTTCCTGATTCATGTCACAGGCTTCGGCCTGAAGGCAGATAATCTCCGCCTGGAGACTGTCAAGCTGCCCCCGAAACGCAATCCTCGGATGGGTTTTCGGCACCAGAAGGTTTCCCCGCAAATGCGTCATATGCTCCGGCTTTTCACCGTAGCCCGCCCCTGTCTCGGCATCAATATATGTATGTTTCCCCTGTCTGGGAAGAGGCGTCCTGGTCATCACCGCCGACTGACTTTCCATGATTACCAGAGAAATCCCTCTGTCCCGGAGATATTCTTTGGCAAGAGGCGTCACAAACACATCCGGTTCAACACGATATTCGGTTGTACTCTCCGCAAGGGCGGCGGCTCTGAGCATGGTTTCTGTCAAAATTTTCATAACCAAACCTCTTCTTTAACCAAACCTGACTTTATTATTTTAAAGTAGGAAGGATATATTCAACTTCTTCATGTGGACGCGGAATAACATGAACGCTGATTAATTCTCCGACGTTGGCTGCCGCAGCCGCACCCGCATCTGTTGCGGCTTTTACAGCGCCGACATCCCCGCGGACCATAACGGTAACAAGTCCGCCGCCGACATGAACCTTACCGATTAATGTAACGTTTGCCGCCTTTACCATCGCATCGGCCGCCTCAATTGCACCTACTAAACCTTTTGTTTCAATCATTCCTAAAGCCTGTACTACATCTGCCATAATAATTATCCTCCTTGAAATAAAATCATATTAAAATTTTAAATAATTAACCTCGTAATTTTGCCAATACGGCCCGGGTAATCGCTTCCACATCTTCGGCTGTCAATCCGCCGGACGGAATGGAATTTCCCGCAGCCCGGCAGCAGGACGCCTGTTCCGGTACGGGAACATTGTATTTCTTTCGGATGTCCGAAAGCTCCGTAACCCCGCAGGCCACCCGGCGGATGTTAATAAGATTCATCGGCGTAATATTATCCGATGTGGCGCTTCCGCCAACAGCGCCGCAGCCTAAGGTCAGTGCCGGAGCGAGATTCGTCGTTCCGCCGACGCCGCCTAAGGCCCCCGGTGTATTTACCAGCAGCCGGGATACCGGTTTCTTTAAGGCAAATTCCCGGATAACATCCGTATCCTCGGAATGAATCGTCATCGTGTGTCCGACGCCCTCATTTTGAAGAATCTGAATACTACGCTCGCAGGCTTCCTGCCAGCCATCTTCAACAAAGAACGCCAAAAGCGGACAAAGCTTTTCACGGGTATATGGATTTTTCCTGGATACCTCCGTCTGTCTGGACAAAAGCACCCGTGTTCCCGCAGGAATCTGGATACCGGCCATATCCGCAATGGCCTGGGCCGACTTTCCGACAATCTTCGGATTCATCGTTCCATTATCACGCAGGATAAACCGGGCCACCTTTTCCGACTGGGCCGCATCCATAAAATAGCCGCCCTGACGCTTCACCTCTTCAACAACCTGGGCTTCGATACATTTCTCCGTCACAATGGACTGCTCAGAAGCGCAAATCGTTCCGTTATCAAAGGTCTTGCTGTCAAATATCCGCCGAACCGCTTCCGGTATGTTGGCCGTCCGCTCGATAAAGGACGGACCGTTGCCGGGGCCGACGCCAATGGCCGGATTGCCCGAACTGTAGGCCGCGTGGACCATCGCCTCGCCGCCGGTAGCCAAAATAACTCCAATGTTTTTATCCTGCAAAAGTGCATCCGTCGCTTCAATGGTTGTCAGACGGATAACACCAACGAGACCCTCCGGCGCCCCCGCCTTTCTGGCCGCTTCCTGAATGACGTTTACTGTCTCTAAAATACAGTTCTTTGCACCCGGATGGGGGCTGATAACAATGGCATTGCCTGCCTTTAATGCGATTAATGTTTTATACATGACTGTGGAGGTCGGATTGGTCGATGGAATGAGTGCGGCGATAACCCCCATAGGAACGCCCACTTCCATAATTCCCTTCGCACCGTCCTCCCGAATCACACCAACGGTTTTCATATCCTTGATGGATTCATAGGTAATGGTACTGCCAAGAAGATTTTTCAGCACCTTGTCCTGCCAGACGCCAAATCCGGTTTCTTCGACGGCCATCTTGGCCAGACGCTCCGCATTGGCCGCACAGGCCTCTGCAATGGCCTTGACAATCTGGTCGATTTTTTGCTGGTCAAAGGTTCCGAAAACCTCCTGGGCTTTTTTTGCATCCCGAATCAAATCCCGAACTTCCTGGATTGACTGCAGGTCCATATCAAGTCCCATATATATATTCTCCTTTCCGGCTTATTTTTCTATTAATACATCCGCGGATTATCCGCAATTTTGTTGACTGCTTCTGCAAAGGCTTCACAGGCCGCTTTGCAGGCCGCCTGCTCCCCGGTGAGAAGCCCCCCGGCAAAGTTCGTCTCCGAAGGCGGTCCGTAAAATACCTTCAATTCTACCTGAGCTTCTTTTAGAGCCGCATCCAGACCGACCATTGCCTCCAGCGGCGGGGCAATCAGATAGGCCATCGCCGTCCCTTCCGGAACCCTGGCCGCTTCCGACAAATAGCTTCCCGTTCTGGAAATACAGTGGGCAAAATAGACAATGGAATCATCACTGTTCGCACTGTAAAAGCAGGCATCCTGCTCAATATACAGGATGGCCGCATCCAGACCGCTTCGGACTTCCGCCGGATTTCTCCCCGCCAGAATACCGATAAATTCACCGGCCAGTTTTGTACTGGCATTGGCTGCTCCCGCATACATACTCCGGGCATAGGCCACCCGAACCTCCGCTTTTTTCGTAGCCTCGTCCAACGCCGCATAGGAAACATCGTCGCAGTCTGTCGTTATCAGACCGAGACTCCGTTCATCATCCCGGAGATTCAGCGCCTCCCTCAGCATCGGGTCAGCATTTGGAATCATTTTTACACTGAGGACCGTCGTTTTCATTTTATCATGCTTCATGTGACGTCCTCCTATTTTTTCAATTCGACGCCGCTGGCTTTGGCTTCCAATATTTTCTGAATGACGTCCACAATATAGGCCCCGGCTTCCACGGCCGGAATACCTCTGGAATGAATATTGGAAACGACCGTACGCCGCGCTTCCGGCATACCCACCGTCGCCTTATAGGCAATGTAGGCACTCATGCTTTCCGCCGTCGCCAGACCCGGACGCTCGCCGAGAAGGACGCAGGTTACCGTGGCATTCAGCGCCTCCGATATCTGGTCCATAGCCGCCACCCGTCCATTCTTCACAAAAAAGGGTGTTCCGACGGTCAGTCCCTTTGCTTTCAGGCCTTCCATGATAATCGGCAATATATTTTCAAGATTTGCCTCCACGGCCGTTGACGACAGGCCGTCGGCCGCGTAAATCTGTACGTCTATATCATGAACGCATTTAGATTTAATCGTTTCAAGTCCCTCCGGCGGGAAAATGCGCCCCAAATCCGGCCGGGTCAAAAACTGGGTCTTATCCGTACACCGGGTTTCCACCGTAAAAAGATTCAGCCGGTCCAAAAGCTCCTGACTGACATCCATAAATACCGCATCCCGGGCCGCCGCATGGTCCGCCCGGAGGGTCAGCATGGTTTTTGTCTTTAACCGGGGTCCGCAGTTTCCGACGCCAATCCGGGCCGGAGTCCGGGCCATCATCCGTTCCAGCCCTTCCCGGTCCTCAATATGGTCCAAAAGAGGAATGGCCTTCACTTCCGGTGAAGTAATATCTGTCAGCCCTTCTTCATTTGCAAGGCTGTTTTTCTCCAAAACAGAATCCGATGACGGTTTTTCCATCATAAAGGACACGTCCATCGGAACCACCTCGGCAGCCTCCACCGGACGGTCCTCCGTCCGCTCACCCCGCCGCGGATTCACAGCCTCCACCGGACAGCCCGACACTGTTCCCGGCTTCTCCCCAGAGGTCCTTCCCACACTGAAAGGTTTATTTTCTTCCGGGGCCGATGCCGGTTTCATACTTTGAAGTACCGCTTCAGCGATAGCATCAATCTGACTTTGTGTTAACATTGGCATCCTCCCCTATTTTCTGCTCAAGAATATGGTCGGGTCTCCGGCTCTGTCGGTCAACCGGCCATTTTCCATAATTCCCATCTTTTCCAGCCAGATTTCAAATTCTCTGATTGGACGTTTTCCTAAAGTTTCCCGTACCGCATTGACATCGTGATAGGCATTTGTCTGATAATTCAACATAATGTCGTCACTGCTCGGTACGCCTAATATGTAGTTCACGCCGGCCGCTCCGAGAAGCAGGGCGAGATTTTCAATATCATTCTGGTCCGCCTGCATATGATTTGTATAGCAGCAGTCACAGCCCATCGGCACGCCGGAAAGCTTGGCCATAAAGTGGTCCTCGAGTCCGGCCCGGATAACCTGCTTACTGTCATAAAGATATTCCGGTCCGATAAAGCCAACGACTGTATTGACCATAAACGGTGCAAACTCTCTTGCATAACCATAGCACCGGGCTTCCATCGTCACCTGGTCCGCGCCGAAATGGGCGTCTGAGGAAAGCTCCGAGCCCTGACCTGTTTCAAAGTACATGACATTCGGCCCGACGGCTGTTCCCTGCTTTTTAAGCAGCGCCTTTGCCTCCCGAATCGTATCCGTCGTAAATCCGAAGGCTCTGTTTCCCTTTTCGCTGCCTGCAATGGACTGGAATATCATATCGCAGGGAGCCCCCTGTTTGACCGCCTCAATCTGGGTCGTCACATGACCGAGAACACAAATCTGAGTCGGTATTTCAAACTTATTCTTGACCTCGTCAAACCGCCGGAGTACCTCGGCCAGACTGGACACCGTATCATTGACCGGATTCAGACCAATGAGGGCGTCGCCGCAGCCATAACTTAATCCCTCAAAGAGAGACGCCGTAATACCTTCCACATTATCCGTCGTATGATTTGGCTGAAGCCTTGTCGCCATCGTCCCCCGAAGGCCGATGGTCGTATTACACCGGGCCGGAACCTGTATCTTCTGAGCGCCGTAAATCAAATCCAGATTCGTCATTAATTTGGCTACTCCGGCCACCATCTCGCTGGTCAGCGCATGGGACATATCCCGAATCTGGGCTTCTGTCGTGGAATAGCTTAATATCCACTCTCTCAGGTCGCTGACCGTCCAGTTTTTTATCCTGTTATAAAAGACTTCGTTGATGCTGTCCTGATTCAGACGGGTGACATCGTCTTCTTCATAAGGAACGGCCGGATTTTCTCTCAAATCCTTCAACAGCATATTGGAAAGCACTTCCTTTGCGGCAATCCTCTCCAGGTCGGATGCGGCGGCCACTCCGGCCAGAATATCCCCGGACTTTTCTTCATTGGCCTTCGCCATGACTTCTTTCACCGAATCAAACGTGAAAATCTGTCCGCCTAATAATGTTTTATACGCCATACTGCACCACCTATCCAAATATCAAAGTTTTAACCACCACCGGAATGACCAGTCCGTCCACCAGCGGTTTCCCCATATCTACAAAATCATTCTGGTCCACCTGAACCGAATCGATGCAAATCACATCCCTCGGATGCTTTGTCGGAAGCTGCATCATCATCTGTCCCAACGCCTTCGCCATATCACATTCCAAAACAATCAGCATCGGCTGACCCTCCGGCAGCAGCCCGTCCAGAACTGTCACCAAAACGGCGGCCAACCGTTTCACTTCCATATAGGAAGGATTGGCTTTCCCCTTCATCGCCAGAATAAGCTGTTTCGAATCGCTCTGGCTCTGCATCCACCGAAGCTTATCCATCAGTTCTTTCGTCTGTCCGAGAAAACAGGCCTGCTGCTCCGCAGCATTTAATTTCAGCACGGGAATATTCTTCAAAGGAAATACATCCCTGTTATATGTAATCGTACTTCCCGACACCGACGTCGTATAGCTTCCTGCTCCGACCACCGTTGCCCGTATGGTTTCCTTCGCCTCAATCACTCTGAAATCCGAAAACAACCGACTGGCCCGAATGGCATCTCCGAGGACGATGCCCATATCTCCATATTTTATCCATGAGCCATCCGGCGGATGATAAATACAATCCGCCACACCTCCGGAAAAACAAATCGCCCGAATCGGCTTATCGAACTTAAATTCCGAGCTTCCCGGCGTTGTAATGGCTTCCAGAAGGGCGTCGCCTTCCCGGCGCAGCCACCGGTCCAACAGTTCGGCCATAATCTCTCCAACCCGGTAAAGCTTTTTATAATCGGCTTCATCGCCGACGGACATCGACAGGCCATCGCCGGCCATCATCTTCGCCACGCTGTCGCTGATATACGCTATCCTTCCGTTCTCATCCACTTTAATAAGACG
>CABUAW010000063.1 GCA_902489645.1 uncultured Lachnospiraceae bacterium
GCCGAAAATATTTCCTTTACACCGGTCAGGCTCATCCCCTGGATTCCCGTTGCCGCCGCCATAACGGCTCTGTGTCTCGGCGTTTCTTCCCTTTATTTCGGGCAGGCCGAAAGGCAATAATTCACGGCGTTTTGCATCCGCATGCCTTTTATACAGCGGACGGTTTTTCCCATCCGAAGACGCGAATGGGAAAAACCGTCCATCTATTTAAGATATCAAATTCCGCATACTTGCCAAACTGATTCCCAGTGTGGAAGCATTATGTAAAAAGGCGGATACCGTCGGCTGGATAATACCGGCCACGCCGAGAATAATCAGGCCTGAATTGATTCCGACAATCTTACGGTAATTACTGTGAATCCGCCGCATCAGGCTGTCACTGAGAATTTTCAGCGTGACAATCTCATACAAATCATCCGCCGAAATCGTAATATCCGCAATCTCCCTGGCAATTTCCGCCCCGTCGCTGATGGCAATTCCCACATCGGCCGCCGAGAGGGCCGGGGAATCATTGATACCGTCGCCAATCATAATTACCCGTTTTCCAAGTTTCTTTTCATTTTCCACGAACCGGGCCTTATCTTCAGGAAGCACCTCGGAATAATACTCGTCCACGCCAACCCTGGCGGCCACGGCCGCCGCCGTGCGTTCACTGTCGCCGGTCATCATCACTACCTTCTTAAATCCGGCGGCTTTTAACGAGCGGATAACCGCATCCGCTTCTTCTCTGAGCGGGTCTTCGATACAGATGACCGCCTCTAAAATGCCTTCCACCGCCAGATAAAGATGGGAATATTCCGGCGCAAGCTGGTCAAATTTTCCCTCATAGCCTTCACGAACCCGGCATTTTTCGTCTTCAAAGACAAAGTGATAGCTTCCGATAACGACTTTCTTTCCCTCAATACTGGAGGATATACCGTGGGCCACAATATAATCAACCTTAGAATGCATTTCCTCATGTTCGAGTCCCTGGCATTTTGCCGCCTCCACCACGGCTTTTGCCATCGAATGTGGAAAATGTTCTTCCAGGCAGGCCGCAATACGCAGCGACTCCTTCGGATTCAAGTCGCCAAAGGTCACAATTTCCTTCACCGTCGGCTGTGCCTTCGTCAACGTTCCTGTTTTATCAAACACGATGGTCTCCGCCTCAGCCACAGCTTCCAGATATTTTCCGCCTTTGACGGTCATATGATACAATCCGGCTTCCCGAATGGCCGAAAGCACGGCAATCGGCATGGCCAGCTTTAAGGCGCACGAGAAATCCACCATAAGCACGGCCAGCGCCTTGGTCGTATTGCGCGTGGCCAGCCATACGCCCGCTGTTCCTAAAAGAGTATATGGCACAAGCTGGTCGGCCAGATGTTCCGCACGGCTCTCCGCACCGGATTTTAATTTCTCCGATTCTTCAATCATGGTGACAATCTTTTCATAACGGGTCGCACCGGAAACCTTCTGTACCTGAAGCGTAACTTCGCCTTCCTCGACCACCGTTCCCGCATAGACATAACCGTCCTTTTCTTTATGTACCGGAAGCGATTCCCCGGTCAGTGACGCCTGATTAATCATGGCGTCCCCGGAAAGGACGATGCCGTCAAACGGAATGACATTTCCCATACGGACAACAACGCTGTCGCCCGGCTGAACCTCTGACGAAGGTACCAGAATTTCCTGACCGTCTTTAAGCAGCCATACCCGGCTGACATTTAAAGACATACTCCGGGCCAAATCGCCGACCGATTTCTTGTGGGTCCACTCTTCCAAAAGCTCTCCGATACCGAGCAGAAACATGACGGAAGAAGCCGTATTCATGTCCCGGCGTATGAGCGATACGCCGATGGCCGTTGCATCCAGCACAGATACTTCCAGTTTTTTCCGCCGCAGGCTGTCCAGCCCCATACGGATGTATTTCACGGATTTAATACATGTAAGAACGGCTCTTACAGAATATGGGATGAACAATTTGCTCCCCATACGCATCAAAACCCGCATAATCAGCTTCTCCTGATATTCGGCGTTTAATTCTCTTCCGGAAGTTTCAAGAACACTTTCCGGCACCTCAACGGTATTATATTGAAAATGAGCCAGTCCGTCCAGCACTTCCCGGCGATGGCCGGAATAACAGATGGCCGCATCCCCGGTACGCTCATACACCTTTGCCTCCGTCACATTTGGCAGCCGGTAAAGGTAATATAACAACGTATCCGCTTCTTTACAGGACATTTGTTTTTGAACCATGTGGACGCGAAGCCGTCCTTTAATTTCATGCTTTATAATAAACTTCAACGTCATCCCTCCATATATAAGAAGGGGGCTGTCCAATCACAGCCCCACTCTATTATGCTTTTTTATTATTCTGCGTCGGAAACTTCCTGAAAATCATCCGCAGCAGCTGCATCATCGACAACGGCGGCGGCTTCCTCTGCGGCCCGGTCTTCATTTATCTGCTTTGCTTCGGAAAGAATATCTTCGGCATTCTCCTGAACGGTTGTTGCTGTTTTCATCACACAGTCTTTCGCCCGAAGAACGGCGGCTGTACAATTTGTATATACCTTCTTTGCATCCTTGCTGGAAAGAATCTTCAATCCTGCTGTACCAAATAATAAACCTCCGGCAAAAATCCCTAATTTCTTTACATCAAATATATCTTTCATGTTGCTTACCTCCTATTTGTGTTTGTAACCTGTGTAAAAGAGCATAGCGAAACAGAAAACTGCCGCCCACGCCCAAAATCTGTGTTGTTTCATTTTTTATCAACCCCTTAAAAAAACTGTTAACAGAATCTTTAAGTGGTATGATAGCACTTTAGTTACCTAAAGGCAAGACTAACATTTTTATTGATAATTATTTTCATTTGTTCCAAAAAAAGGCACAAAACTTAGTTTTAACTACCCTAAAGCCACGTCCAAAACCATCATTAAGGTAAAGCCAACGGCAAAACCAATGGTTCCGATATTGCTGTGGCTGCCCTCACTGGCTTCCGGAATTAATTCCTCAACGACCACATACAGCATAGCTCCCGCCGCAAAGGCCAGCAAATAAGGCAATACCGGCGTCACAAAGCGGCCGAGAAGCACTGTCAGCGCCGCGGCCACAGGTTCCACAGCCCCGGAAAGGAATCCATAGGCAAACGCCTTTCCTGAGTCCATACCCTCTTCACTTTTTAACGGCATTGAAATCACGGCGCCCTCCGGGAAATTCTGTATGGCTATTCCCAGAGCCAGCGTAAAGGCTCCTGCCATGGTAATTCCGCTGTTTCCCGCAAGCATTCCGGCGAAGACCACACCGACGGCCATCCCTTCGGGAATATTATGCAGCGTCACAGCCAGAACAAGCATCGTTGTCTTTTTTATTTTTTTCTTTGGTCCTTCCGGCGTATCGCTTCCCAGATGCATATGCGGAATACATTCATCCAATACCAATAAAAACGCAATTCCCAAAAGAAGTCCCACGGCCGCAGGCACAAAGGCCCAACGTCCCATGCTTTCCGACATATTCATCGCCGGAATAAGTAAGGACCATACGGACGCCGCCACCATGACGCCGGAGGCAAAACCGAGCAGACTCTTTTGAATTTTAGGTTTTATTTCATTTTTTAACAGAAAAACGCAGGCCGCCCCGGCCGTTGTGCCGGCCAGGGGTATCAATAATCCCCACAGACTTTCCATAAATATCCCTCCATCTCTCTCATTGTATTTCCACAATAAAAATCGTATCTTTATTTTTCTGTAGAAATTCGATTATTGTATCATACCTGATGAGAAATAGCAACCGGTATATTCAGGAAATTTGCTCCGGTCACGCCGATGCCATATTAAGCCGGGAGAATAACCTGGAATGTCGTCACTTCATGGTCGCTCTCCGCCGTAATCCTTCCTCCGTGAAGCTCTACGATATCCTTCGCTATGGCCAGGCCAAGACCGGCTCCGCCCGTATTCGTCTGCCGTGCTTCATCAAGACGGAAAAATTTCTCAAAAATCGTCTCCAGCTTATGGGCCGGAATCGTCTTTCCGTGATTACGGACAGAAATAACCACCTGGGTTTCAATCTTCTCGGCAGTCACGTCAATTTCAGTTCCCGGATAACTGTACGCAATGGCATTTTTTAAAATATTATTAAATACCCGGGCCAGTTTTTCCGAATCCCCATAAAGAGAAAGCTGCTCCTGCGCATGAAGTTCTATGTGATTGCCGTTAGCGGCCAACAGCGGATAAAATTCATCCGTCATCTGAATCAGCATATAGGACAGGTCAATGGTTTCTTTTTCCAGAACCATCTGCTGTAAATTATAACGGGTAATATCGAAAAACTCATTTATCAATTTTTCCAGGCGCAGCGCCTTTTCCAACGTAATATGCACATATTTTGCCTTCTGCCGGGCCGGCATATCCGGCGCTTCATCCAAAAGGCTCAAATAACCGATAACCGATGTCAGCGGCGTTTTCAAATCATGGGCCAAATAGGTAATCAAATCATTTTTTCGCTGAGCTTCATCCTTCAATACCTGTTCATTGCGCTGCATCCGGCTTTTGATTTCCGAAATCTGTACGGAAACCTCCGAATACTGCCCCGGAAGAGCATCCGAAACGTCCATATCCTTTGACATATATTTCTGAATTCCGTCCCCGATTTCCGTCAGCGCCGCCTTCACCTGCCGGCCGGCTCTGTAGCGGGATACCAAATAGAGAATGACAAGCCATACACATATAAAAAATACAAAGGCCCAAAACAGAAAATACTTAAATCCTCCGATATCCAGGTCCCGGACATAGATTTCCTCCATGGTATGCGGGTCAATCATCAGATAGGTCATCAAAAAATTTTTTTCAAACCAATCCATAAAAAAGCCGTTGAGAATAATATCAAAAAACATATAGAGCAGCTGACATACGATATAGCCGCCCACAATTATCAAAATAAGTTTTATTACTGAGAAAATTCTATTTTTCAATTTTATAACCACACCCCCAGACCGTTTTTATATATTTGGGATTTTCGAAGGAATCCCCCATTTTTTCTCTTAGATGACGGATATGAACGGTAATGGTATTGTTATTTTTACTGAAATATTCATCTCCCCAGATTTCATGGAACAGTTCTTCAGAACTGACGACATTGCCCTTCTTCTCCACTAAAATCCGCAAAATAGAAAATTCTGTCGGCGTCAGCGACAAGGGTTTTTCATTTAATATACATTCATGATTTTTCACATTAATGACAAGCCCGGAATGTATCAAAACATCCGACGGTTCTTCTTTTCCTCTATTGTATCGCTTATAACGCCGGAGCTGGGCTTTAACCCTCGCTACCAGCTCCAGCGGAAGAAAGGGCTTTGTAATATAATCATCGGCGCCAAGGGTCAGACCGTTTACCTTGTCCATTTCTTCCCCTTTAGCCGTCAGCATAATCACCGGGTAATTATATTTTTCCCGAATCTTACGGCAAATCTGAAAACCGTCCATCTCCGGAAGCATCACATCCAGAATGGCCATATCAAGTCTTTCATTTTCGATGCAGTCAAGCGCTTCTTTTGCCGAATAAAATTTAAATACCTGAAAATTATCATTTTCAAGATACAGAGCCACCAAATCTGCAATTTCCTGTTCATCATCCACAATCAGTATTTTTTCACTCATGGTCTATCCCCCTTATTCCAAGACCATTATACAGGAAACCGCCGGACAAATCTTTAATATTTTCCTAAGTTTTTATGGTTCTGTTTTATTCGCCGTCCTCCGCCAGTTTCCTGGCCTGTTCCTCCTGGACCTCCGGCAGACCGGACAGCATCGGCGTCAGACCCGTGTCTGTTTTTGAAATTTTTCGCGCAATATAGTTTTTCGTAATGGCAAAGACCGTGCCGGAAAGTGTCAATACGCCGATTAAGTTCGGAATAGCCATCAAACCATTTAATGTATCGGCAATATCCCAGGCCAAATCAAAACTCATGGTTGCCCCGAAAACAATGCAGACAACAAAAATCACTTTGTATACAACCGTAGCCTTTGTTCCAAAAAGGAATTCACAGGCCTTTGTCCCATAGAAGGACCAGCCGAGGACTGTGGAAAAAGCAAACAGAGCGACAGCCACGGCCACAAAAATCCCGGCCGCCGCGCCGAATCTCAACGCCATGGCCTCACTGACCAGGGATGCGCCCGTTGCTTGGCTGAGGACCTCGCCGGTCTGAAGATTAATGAGACCGGAATTTAAAACGGTAAACGCGGTCAGCGTGCAGACAATGATGGTGTCAAAGAAAACCTCAAAGATTCCCCACATTCCCTGAATGACCGGTTCTTTAACGTTGGAGGCCGAATGGACCATAACCGAGGAACCAAGTCCCGCTTCATTGGAAAATACGCCCCGTTTGAAGCCCATTGTCACCGCATTTTTTATCAGTGTCCCCACAGCGGCTCCGGCCACAGCCTGCAGTCCGAAGGCGCCCTTAAAAATAGCTCCGAAAACCGCCGGAACCGAACCAATATTCATCAAAAGCGTGGCCACTGTACCAATAATATAAATCAGAGCCATAAAAGGCACAATCTTTTCAGTCACATTACCGATGGCCTTAATACCGCCTAAAATCACCAGCGCCGCCAGTACGGCCAGCAAAACACCGATAATAATCTGAGGCGAAACATTGCCAATCACCGTCTCCGGCAGATGAAAAGCATCTACGATGGAGCTGGTAATTTCATGAACCTGGGTCATATTTCCAATACCAAAGCTGGCAAACATGCAAAACAATGAGAAAAGAACGGCCAGAAACTTACCCAAACTCCGGCATCCTTTTTTAGAGCCAAGACCATCCATAAGATAGTACATCGCTCCGCCGGACCATTCGCCCTTGCTGTTCTTTCTCCGGTAATAAATACCGAGAACGTTTTCAGAATAATTCGTCATCATACCAAAAAAGGCAGATACCCACATCCAGAATACCGCGCCGGCCCCTCCGACGACAATCGCACTGCTGACACCGGCAATATTACCGACGCCAATCGTCGCCGCCAAAGCTGTCGATAATGCCTGAAACTGGGAAATGGATTTCTCATGCTTCGCCGTATGGGCCCGCACATCCTTCTTTTTGAAAATGGCAAGGAAAGTCTCATTCATCCATTCTTTAAAATGGGTCAGCTGGAAAAATTTCATTCCCACCGTCATAATAATACCTGTCGCGATAATGAGAACAAGCATCGGAACGCCCCATACAACTCCGTTAATCGCATTATTGATTTTTGTGATTTGTTCAATCATAACATTTTCCTCCTGAGTTTTTTGCTTTAAAGATTTCATCATCAAAAGACTTTTGACGCCAAAGCCTTTAAGTATAAAAAAATGGAGTATCCCCAATATCTTGAGAATACTCCATCGTATTAAGCTAATTATAATCAAAAAACCAATGGGCGTCAATCCCTGTTTTTACAAAATCAGGAAACCCGGTTATAGTTAATCAGACATCCTTTCAGGATGATTTCACGCTCCTCGTCGGTCAGTTCACCTAATGTCATGGTAAATGGCACCAGCTCGTCGCCCACCTTATAAACGGTGATTTCCTCCGCCTTCGTCTCTACGGCTTTGCGGATATCCGGCACAAAGAGATAATCGCCGTTGGCAAACGGCAGCTCACCGTCCGGAATGATGAACGGCAGCATCCCCCAGTTAATCAGATTGGAACGATACCGCTTTGTTGCATACTCATTGGCAATATTCGCCCAGCCGCCGAGAACCTTCTGACAGGAAGCCGCCTGTTCACGGGCCGAACCATCGCCCGGTTTTACCGCAAAGATGGTACTTCCAACGCCCAGGTTGCCTTCTCCGGCTTCCGGGAATTTAGTACGGACTTTTTCCATGACCGGCCGCATCTCCGGCAGAACGTCCAGCGGACATGTATTCGCCTCAATGGCCTTCTGCGCCTTCTGTACTTCTTTTGCCCGTCCGACATAGGCCGGGTCTTTTCTGGACAGGGTAAATTCTGCCAGTCCCAGCGGATTGGAACGGAAGGAAGACGTTTCTCCGGAAGGAATCAGCTCGTCCGTTGTGGTTACCGGGTCGTGAATCTCGGAAACGACTTTCAACAGCATGTTCTGAGGCAGGGCTGACATGGCCGGCCAGTCTTTAATATTTGGCCCAAGTTTAATTTCCACATCCGGGTCTGCCACACCGTGACTATCAAATACACGGTTTTTATAAATTGTTTCATCAAAGAAATATTTTGGTTTTGTATAATTGACGTCCACATCGGTCGCCGCTGTCAGATAACCCTTATTGGCCGCTGTAGCCGCAATAGAACGGGCATCCATAAGCGCAACCGAAGAAATCTGTCCGTTCTGAATCTTGGAACCTTCACGGTTCGGGAAGTTACGTGTCGAATGACGGATACTGAGCGCATTATTGGCCGGCGTATCTCCCGCTCCAAAGCAAGGACCGCAAAAGGCCGTCTTAACAATCGCGCCTGTCGACATGAGCGTAGCTACGGCGCCATTTTTCACCAATTCCATATAAATCGGCGTGCTGGCCGGGTAAACGCTCAATGTAAACTCGTCCGGTCCGATACTTGCCCCTTTCAAAATATCGGCGGCATCACAGATATTCTCAAAGCCACCGCCGGCACAGCCTGCGATAATCCCCTGTTCCACATAAAGACGTCCGTTACGCACCTTATCTTTCAGAGAGAAATCCACCTGGCCGTCAAGGCTTACAAGGGCCCGCTTTTCACAGTCATCCAGAATATCCATCAGATTGGCGTTCAATTCATCAATGGTGTACGTATTGCTTGGATGGAACGGCATAGCAATCATCGGGCGGATTTCGCTCAAATCAATTTCAATCATGCCGTCATAATAAGCGACAGCTCCCGGATTTAATTCTTTATAGTCCTGCGGACGTTTATGAATTTCATAGAAATCTTTGATTTCATCATCCGTTCTCCAAATGGAGGACAGGCAGGTCGTCTCCGTGGTCATAACGTCCACGCCAATACGGAAATCTGCGCTTAAACCGGATACGCCCGGGCCGACAAATTCCATGACTTTATTTTTTACATAACCGTTGTCAAATACGGCGCCGATAATGGCCAGGGCCACGTCCTGAGGTCCAACCCCCGGAATCGGTTTCCCTTTCAGATAAACGCCGATAACCCCCGGCATATTAATATCATAGGTCTGATTCAAAAGCTGCTTTACAAGCTCCGGCCCGCCTTCGCCCATAGCCATTGTACCCAGGGCGCCATAACGGGTATGGCTGTCCGAGCCGAGAATCATACGGCCGCCGCCGGCCAGCATCTCTCTGGCGAACTGATGAATGACGGCCTGATGCGGCGGTACATACACCCCGCCATATTTTTTCGCACATGTCAGGCCAAACATGTGGTCATCCTCGTTAATCGTACCGCCAACGGCACAAAGGCTGTTGTGGCAGTTGGTCAATACATAAGGTACGGGGAATTTCTCCAGTCCTGACGCTCTGGCTGTCTGAATAATACCAACAAAGGTAATATCATGGGATGTCAATTTGTCAAATTTGATTTTCAGCTTTTCCATACTTCCGGAAGTGTTATGGGCTTCCAGAATCCCATAGGCAATCGTATTCTTTGCCGCTTCTTCTCTGGAAACATCTTTGCCGGTCTTTGCCGCAAGAATCTGCTTCACGTCGCCGGCATCCTCCACGATATCCACACCGTTTAAAAGATACGCGCCGTTTTCGTATAATTTCATACGCTTTGTCCTCCTATTCTACAGCCACATGGCTCATAAATAACTCATATAATTCCGGATATTCCCGCTTCATACGGACTGGTTTATACGCCTTATCCAAAAAACAATGGGTTGATTCCCCAGTGCATCGAAGCTCTCCGGTCTCCGAATCCAGTACCCGATAAGCAATCGTCATCTTAACGCCGCTGAATTTGGTAATTTTTGTGTAAATATCCACAATGTCATCGTAGTGAACCATGGATTTGTATTGACAATTCACAGAAAGTACCGGAATCACAATTCCCATCGCTTCAACCTTTGTCAATGGATATCCCAACTCTCTCATATAGTGGAGTCTGGCTTCCTCAAACCAGCGGATATAATTGGAATGATGAATAATCCCCATTTTATCCGTTTCGTAATAATGCGCCTGACGCACATAAAGACTCTCCAGAGCCTCCTTATCGTCCGGCCCGTCAATAATAATCTCTCTCATTGTTCACATCTCCTGACATTTACTTATATTAGCACACTTTTTTACTCTGTCAAAGTAAAATTGAATCATTATCCGATAAAAATGTATTGTACAAGAACCATATAGAGCAATGTGCCGCCGGCAATACTCAAAAGTACGTTTTTCTTCCAGGTATGGACGACGATGACAAAAACAACGGCGATGACCTCGGGAATCCCACGGCTGCCCTCAAAAAAATGAATGTCCTTTAAACAATAAACAACCAAAAGCCCTATCACCGCATAGGGAAGCACCGTGCCAAGGTATCGGATATAGGGCGGCGTTTCCCTGTTCTCAGGAAACAACATAAAGGGCAGAAACCGGGTCAGCATCGTCCCGAGAACACAAAGCCCTATTGTAGCCAGCGCCTGTAAATCACTCATACGCCTTCCCTCCTCTGCATCTGCCGCCCTTCCAGTGAAAGGACGATGAATATGCCAATCATCGCCGGAATCAAAAAGGCACTGCTGCCAAACACTATTCGGCAAAGCAGCGTCACAATCACGCCGGTGACCGCCGGCCCATGATTCTGCGTCTCCTGCCATTGTCCCGTAAAAATGACAACAAACAGCGCTGTCAAAACGAAATCCAGCCCTTTTGTATTAAAGGATACGACCGAACCGAGAAGGGAACCGACGGCACTCCCAAATACCCAGTAAAACTGGTCCAGCAAGGTCACCCAGAATATATACCAGGGTCTGGAGATATCCTCCGGCGGTTCCGTCCCGCAAAGTACGGAAAAAGTCTCGTCTGTCAGTCCAAAAATCAAATAGGGCTTTAGCTTTCCCGTATTCTTAAACTTATCCAGCATCGATAAACCGTAAAATAAATGTCTGGCATTGACCATCAACGTCATAATAAAAGCGGCGGCCGGATTAAAGGCGGCGGTCAGCAGGGATATGGCCACATACTGCATGGAACCGGCATAAATAAACAGGCTCATCAACAAAGCCCAGAAAATGCCGTACCCTTTGGCATTTAACAAAATGCCGAAGGCCATTCCCAGAAAAACATAGCCGGTCATGACCGGTATGGTTCCCGGAAAGGCCGCCTTCAAAGCCTTCTTCTTTCCATTCTCCAAGTTACTCATCCTGTTCTTCCTTCTTTACCTGCGGGTTGGTTTTTTGGTCTTCCCGCAGCGTCCGTTCTTCCCGTTTTTTATCCCGTTCAATACTGACGTTTTTATAGCTTCCATAGCGCTCCCGTCGTTCTCTTCGCGTTTCGGAGGCATTGTCGCTGTAAATCAACTGTTCTGTCTCCAAATCATAGCCGTCCGCGCGGATATACTTCTGAGTTTCCAGAGGCATCCGCTTTTTGTAAAGCGCATATTCGACAAAGGTCTTAATCAAATAATAGATAACGGCAAAAACCGGCACTCCGAGAAGCATCCCCGGAAAACCGAACACGCCGCCGCCGACCAAAATCGCGAAAACAACCCAAAACGGTGAAAGTCCCGTAGAATTCCCAAGAATTTTCGGTCCGAGAATATTGCCGTCAATCTGCTGGAGAACAATAATAAACACAAGAAAAATAAATCCCTGTTTTAAGTCCGTCAAACCGATTAAAACAACGCTTGGTATGGCGCCGATGTAAGGTCCGAAAAACGGAATAACATTCGTCACGCCGACAATGACGCTGACCAGCATGGCATAGGGCATATGAATCAGATTCAGACCTATAAAGCAGACAACGCCGATAATCGCCGAATCAATTAATTTTCCTGTAATAAAACCGCCGAAAATCTGGTTGCAATGGCGGACCACCTCAATCATTGAATTGGCCATATCCGGCTTCAACACCGCATAGGCAATTTTTTTGGCCTGTCCGGTGAAGGTATTCGTACTCATCATCACATAAATGGATATAATCGCTCCGATGATAATATTATAAAAAAACTGTAGTATATTCATAATACTCAGAGTAAACGTATTGATTCCCGCCCGAAGCTGGGGATAAAAATCATTCTTCATCCAGGTCTGGAAATAGTCCATGGCCTGTTTAATAATATCCTGAAGGTCCTGGGAAAACTGGCTCTCATACTGAAGCCCTTCCAGCCACCCCGTTACCTGTCTTGTATAAGACGGAAACCGCATAATAATCTGAGCGATACTTGATACCAACTGGGGAAGTACCATATACCCCAGAATAAAGATAATTCCCAGGGCGAAGGCCATCGCACAGGCCACGGAAACGCCGCGGACAACCCGCTTTGTCCGAAGCGGATTCTTACTCTTGGAGACCCACTCGAGCTTTGACAGCCGCCGCTCTACAAATTCGACCACCGGAAGCAAAATATAGGCAATGACCAGTCCTGCGATGACCGGAGCCAAAATTTTCAAAAGCCCGTTAAAGGAGCTGCGGATATCTTTCCATTTAAATAAAATAAATATAAATATAACGCTGACTGCAATAACGAACAAATAGACCGTGGCCTGACGGACCATTTCCCGAATTGACAGTTTTTCAGTGTTTCCCTTTTTTTCTTCCGTACCTTTTTCAGCCATTTTCACCATCTTCTTTCACATTGCTGTTTTCAATCATTACACGCTGCCTGTTTTGTTTTTTTGAATTCTATGCTTTACGGCTTCTCTAAACGCCTTCACCGTCAAAATCCGGGATAAAACTTTCTTCTGCCGTACCGCCTTCCTGTATATAGGCATTTTCCACGCCCTTTCGAATCGTATACCGGACCAGCCGCTCGTAAACCTGGCGTTTTACCCGTTTTTTCAGCTCCGGATACTTTTCAAGCGCTCCCGACGGCGTATACTGGTTCATAAGGCTGAGATAAATTTTATCACCGTAATTGTCGTAAAGAAAGTCTATAATCTGCCTGGAATCCATCGACTGCCCCGGTAATACCATATGCCGGACGATAATGCCCTTTGTCATCAGCCCGTTTTCATCAAATACCGGTTCGCCTGTCTGGCGGTACATTTCCTCCAAAGCCTTCGCCGCATAAAAGGAATAACCTTCCTCATGGGCGTAACGCCCGGACAGATGGACGTCCATAAATTTAAAGTCCGTCAGGTAGACGTCCACCCAGCCGTCCAGCAATTCCAGCGTATCTACCTTTTCAAAGCCGCCCGTATTATAAACAATCGGCAATGTCAGCCCCATCTTCCGGCTAATCCGCAGCGCCTCGATAATCTGCGGCACAAAGTGGGTCGGCGTCACCAGATTAATATTATGGGCGCCCTTTTCCTGCAATTCCATAAAGATTTGCGCCAGACGAATCACAGATATTTCTTTTCCGGCGCCGCCTCTGGAAATTTGCCCATTCTGACAAAACACGCATCCCAGATGACAGCCGGTAAAAAACACGGTACCCGAACCCCTCGTTCCGGAAATACAGGGTTCCTCCCACATATGAAGCGCCGCTCTGGCCACCTTAAGCCCGGCCGTCTGTCCGCAAAAGCCCCGGCGGCCTTCCAGGCGATTAACGCCACAT
>CABUAW010000064.1 GCA_902489645.1 uncultured Lachnospiraceae bacterium
ATCCCGGACAATGACATCCCCGCCGTTCTCATAATTTCCCATAATTGTATCAATTTCATTATCAAAAACCCAGGCTCCCCCGGCCTTTAAAGTTCGTCCTTCACCTTTTTTCAACGTTACAACTGCTGTTCCCATGATTTTCCCTCTTTACTTTGATTTCCTGTATTTATTTACTTTACCATTGCCATGAAAGGGAATCAAGAATATTTTTTATAAGATGCATATTTTGTCCATCCTGCGTCATAATATATCTATGAAGAAAAATTTTATTCTTTGTGGTCTGGCGGGTTGGTGTATGGAAGTACTGTGGACCGGACTGGGCTCCATAGTGTCACGTGACCCCAAGCTGACCTGCCGGACTTCTGTGTGGATGTTTCCAATCTATGGATTGGCTGCGTTTCTGGCCCCTATCAGCAGACGGCTGAATGGCAAAAGTACATTTTATCGGGGAGGTCTGTATACTCTGCTCATCTTTGCCACAGAATACACCACCGGTGCCGTTCTGAAAAAGTTTCACCGCTGCCCCTGGGATTACAGCAAACAGCCTGCAAATGTCCATGGATTGATTAACCTGTGCTACACCCCTCTGTGGTTTGGCGCCGGTTTATTTTTTGAAAAAATGGTATCTTTGGAGGATACAAAAAAAGGACTGTCACCTAAATAGGGTGCATAGTCCTTTTATCATAAAAATCTATACCCATTCGGGCATTCCATATATCAGATGCTTCGCATGGGCGTGTTCCGTCACACAGCTTTCCGACATTCTTCTTTCTCCAACATTGCGTCATGCCATAGCCATTTTTTCAATATAATGGGAGCATTAATATCACATTTATCTACTATTCTAATATGAGCATTATCTTTTGAAGTCTTTACATATGCTTTCATATATAACTGACTTCTTCTAAGAATATTGTCTTAAATTTTTCACTGCCGGACAAACTATGCTTACCATCCTCCACAGGCCTTATAGCAGATGTATTAATCAATGATTTTGTGAATCTATAATCAAGCACTTCGTCTTTACATCCAAGTATCATACGAATGTCTCTATTGTCCGTAGTATACATCTTCCTGTGTTTAGCCTGCATATCTATTAAATTTTGAGTGTACTTATAAAACGGTACCAGGGTCGGGATATACCTTTCAGGTGGCACACAGGGATTAGTAATCAGACAAGGCACATCTAATATATCACTTACTACAAGTGCGAAAAATCCTCCGAATGATTGTCCTGCTACAAATTTCACATCTTTTGATATTGAAAGTAAGTTACCTACTATGTCTTCCGGAGAAGTATTTACATAATCAATACTGGGTGAAATTACATCTTCGTTAATGCTCTTCAATAACTGATAATTCGTGTTTTCTGGTTCTCCATATAAACCATGTAAGTTGAGAATTGGTTTGTTCATTCAATCACCTTATCTGCTAAATTTCAACACATTCACTCTGTGTTCCTGCCCGAAACACCATTTTCCCATTTTCTATGCAAACCTTACAGGAAGTAATATCGCTTACGGTTTCACCTAACTGAATATTCAGCGGGATTTTTTCTGGCTCATATTTGGAATCTATCATCTGAACCGGAGTAATACTGTACCATAAATCCGCAGGATGTCCCCAATACTGAATCAGATACATATTTATAACCTTTTCGTTAAACAGCGTTGAAGATACCACATACGGAGTAGTTGTCATATGTACAAGTTTATCCTTTGTATAATCCCATACCAGCGTGTAGCCCCACTGAAAACTTTCGCTCAGCAAGATAATCACACAATTATCCTCTATGATAGTCATTTGATAATATTCGATTCCATCCTTGAATTTCTCCACGATTTGACTGCCTTTTAACTGGTCCGCAGAAAAATATCTGATAGTTCCATCGGCCAGTTGTACTGAACAGATGTATGTTTCATTCAAAATAGGAGAGACTGTTAAAGCGTGATTCATAAATTTTCCTCTTTTCCATAGTTCATAATGTTCTTTCATACAAATCCCGCATGGTCTATATCCGGCAGATATAGCTGTTTCTTCATCTGCAAAAAACACACGGTGCTTGATGTAATTTCCCTGCTCAATATGGCGAAGTGCAGACGGACAATCCATCAAGCCATAAATTTTTAATTGTCTATGTCCACCGAACAAACCTTTTGTTTCAGAAAAATAAGGTATTCCGTCTTTTCCTATAAGTTTGTACATTTTCTTCTTTCTATTGTCCATATAATAAATGCCCTTTCCGAAACGTATGTTCTGTATGTTTATTATAAAATATAAATGTAAAGAGATGTTTGTTTTTTATATCAAAGAAACAATATTATCCTCGTGCTTTCTTAGCGGCACGTTTTGCTTTAATCCTTCTATATTCACGGAGAGTAAAATCAAATTTCTGGAAATTATTTATATTTTTCAAAACAGAATTACCCTCTACGGTTAAATCCAACTTTCTTTCATTCAGATAATTTGCATATTGCTGTTCTGACAGTATTTCACGTAAAAGTCTTGCCTGTTCACTAGCGATTTTTATTTGTTTTTCCTGCTTATTGTGTGTAACAAAGGTATCGTACCGTTCAATGATATACTCTAAATCAGATTGAGATGACCCCATATAGGAAACAATATAAGATAATGCTGTTTTATTTTGATATGGAAGAGGTAATACGTTTTTTCCATATAATTCTTGCAGCGTAATCTTTGCATTTTTTATCGCTTTCTGTAATAAGTCTGTTTCTTCAACCCAGTCTGGAATAGCCTGCTCATGGTACTCTTTTAACTCTTTATTATACTGTTCTAACTCTTCATGATATCGTTGAAGCAAAATATTGTATCTTTCACATTCCCTTAAATATTCCTCATGGGCTTTCTTATCTTGTTCTTCCTGTCTCAGACGATTTTCCTCATCTATCTGTAAACATTTTTGTCTGTATTCCGGCGAATTTCTTATTTCTTCAATCATCCTTTTCCGCTCTTCTTTTTGCTGTTTGGATTCGTCTATTGATTTTTTTAACATTAGACCGGCATATAAAACTCCTCCGAACAATAATCCTGCTCCATTTTTTACGCTTGAACCTTTTACATTTTGATTTGAATCCTGCTTTATTTCCGGTGGTATAATTTCCGGATATGGAGTTTTTTGAACCTGTACTCGTATTATTTGGGGTTTCACAGGTTTTTCGGGAATCTCAGGTGCTTTCGGTTCATCAAATTTCAATTCTTCTGCTTCTTGTAATAACTTTTCTACTGTTTCTTCAAAAACATACGTCATTTTCAATATTTCAAACTGTTCTTCTCTTGTCATAATATACCCTTTCTATTAATATCTTTTTTGGCATTTCAAAGCTATATTTTACTCAATCAAGCCACTTCTACTAATGCATTGATTACCCAATCAACAACATCTTTATAAACTCCTTGTCTGATAAAATCTTGTATGAGACATCCGCCGCTTTACGGATAATATCAGAATCACTGTCCGTTTCCTTTAGCTCATAACAAAAATCCAATAACAGTTTATTCTTTAATATGTTCACAACATCGCCCATCTGTTTTCTGCACTGTTTATTCGCAACACATATGTCACATTTAGGTTTTCTTACCGTGCAGATTTCTCCATATCCAGCAGAGCAGTATGACCATAATATATAATCTGTTTCTGCCACTGATTTTTCAGTGAGTTTTGCAAGTTTAAAAATAATTTGAAACGCCTGTAAGCGTGAAACTTCTTTGCTTGTTGAAAAAGCCAGAATATCACTTCCTAAAATCCTGCATATGTGCCTGTCCGGTTTTGGAAAATCATAACCGACGTTCCGCAAATATTCACACACAAGAGCAACATCCATCTGAGCCAGTTTATCTTTGCTTTTAGGTGCTGAAAGTGCCTTTACAAGTGATATGCCCGACGAAATCAATTCTCTGCCAGATTCCATGTATCTCCGATAGTAATTATCAACTGTTCCGTATTCCTTTTTCCATTCCAACAATTTTGGAATATTAACGGTAAGTAACGCCTTCATTTGAGTCAATGTAGACCGGGAAGTCAAATGAATTTCATTTAATCCATCTTGTAAACGATATCTGCTTGTTCTTTTGTGATTTTTCTAATCGCCATTATATACTGTCTCCTTGTTTTTTTCCTGCAATGTTCTGCATGGATTTTCAATCTCAATAAATAGTTCCGGACTAACATTTAACGCAATACAGATAGAACATAAGTCATCCGCATACATTGTCCTTTTTCCGTTCATCATCGCGTTAAAAGTATTCTTGGGAATACCTGCTTTTTGAGCTATTGAAATTTGCTTATATCCCTTATCATCAATATAAGTCCGCACTTTTTCATATACTTTCATTTAATCATCTCCTCGATACAGAATTTCGGTATTTTTGTATATTATATCACCGTAAATCTGTGATATCAATATTGTTATCAAGAAAATCTGGATTTTCAATTGCCTTTTTCTGGTTTTGATGTATAATACAAACAGAAGGTGATGAACACATGAACAAGGACAAATATGAGATTGGGGAACGCATTGCTAAATTTCGTAAGTCAGCAGGAATGAATCAAAAGGAACTTGCCAAAATCATTGGTGTCAGCAACAGCCGTATATCTAACTGGGAACAAGGTATCAACAGACCCGATGCAGATATGCTTGGAAAACTGTGTACTGCCCTGCAGGTATCGCCCAGTTTACTACTTGGATTAAAACTCACAAAAGATGAGCTGAATGAAAAAGAATGGAAAATCATTCGGGCATATCGTTCTAAGACAGATATGCAAAAATCTGTCGATACTCTTTTGGGAATTAATGATAAATAATTATAGATATACCTTTTATATTTATGAACAAAACCAAAGGATTCTTCCTTTCACTATGAGCTTTTTATGAAAATCATCCATTCATGACAGATATTATTTTTTATCATGTATTTTAAAACCTCCTTTTCCTGTCCTACTTTATTAAACGATTTTGGATATTGGTTAAAAACGTTCCATTTTTGCAAAATCAGCGTTAAAACCGACAAAATGCACAAAAAAAATCCACCTGTTCAGGCAACTCAAATCCGAATCAGGTGGTTTTTGATGTATATTTTTACAAAATTTGATGATTTTATATCTGAAAAATCCAAAATTTTTGTAAAGAATGTCAATTCCCAAAAATCCATTTTTGTTGATATTTTCTTTAAAAGAACGTATTTATATGTGATTATTTGGTGATAGATAAGGCCTCTCCAGTTTCTTCACACGTTCCTCGTTCCCTTATCGGGTTACTTTATCCGCTCACATAACACCCTGTATTACTGCAGGGTACCGAGTTTAGCTGCACGGCTCACTGGCAATTACCGTAACCGGTCTTACACCGGCAAGTATGGTCCAGCTTCGCCGGACACACGATACAAAAAAGGACTGTCACCTAAATAGGGTGCATAGTCCTTTTTATGATAAACCGTTATAATATTGTATGCTTTCTACTTGGTGATTATAATTAAATTACCCCCATACTTCCTCAGCAATCTCTTTAACCAGCCTGAGTTTCGCCCACTGTTCCTCTTCAGTCAGTTTATTGCCGATTTCACAGGAAGCAAATCCGCACTGAGGGCTCAAATACAACCGCTCTAAAGGCACATATTCAGCCGCCTCCCGAATTTTTGCAATTACTGCAGTCTTATCCTCCAATACCGGAGATTTTGTCGTAATCAGCCCCAGAACAACTTTCTTATCTTCAGAAACATATTTTAACGGTTCAAAACCACCGGAACGTTCATCATCAAACTCCAGATAATAAGCGCTGACATTTTCATTGGCAAATAAAAATGGTGCAACCGGGTCATAGCCACCGGCCGAAGCCCAGGTAGAATGATAATTTCCACGACACACATGGGTCGTAATAACCAAATCCTCCGGTTTTTCTTCAATGGCCATATTATTCAGGCGCAAATATTTTTCAGCTTCTTCCTCAACCGTCACATTATCCTTCTGTCTTGCTTCCCAATACCGCTTATCACAGAACATTCCCCATGTACAGTCATCCAACTGAACATTGCGGCAGCCTGCGGCATAAAGCTCGGCAATCACCGTACGATAGGCCTTTGCGATATCTTCAATTAACTCTTCGATATTCGGATAAAATTTAACCGTATTTACACCATTATCCTCACGGAATAATTCAGCAAGCAGTTGGGCCGGGGCCGGAATTGTCTGTTTTGCTGCCGTATGTTCATCTTCAAACTGTTTTACAAACTTGTAATGCTCTACAAAAGGATGATTTTCACCATGGATTTTACCTGTTACGGCAACAGAGCCGTGAGTTGTTTCTTCATCATGAAAATAATATCCATGGTCCAATTCAATTTTCTGAATTCCATGAAATCCCCACATAAAATCCAAATGCCAGTAGCTGCGGCGGAATTCACCGTCAGTAATAACCGGATAACCCGCCGCTTTCTGTTTTTCAACCAAATCACGGATAGCTTCATTTTCAATCTCTGTCAATTCTTCCCGTGTAATCATACCTTTTTCAAACGCTTCTCTGGCTTTCTTCAAATGTTCCGGACGCAGAAAGCTTCCAACATAATCATAACGAAATGGCGCTTGTAACTGACTCATTTCAAATCTTCCTTTCCTGATATCTTATTTGTTTAAAAGTATATTCCTATCTTTTTACTATGTAAAATATCAAAAAAGGCGCGTTTGCTATAGTTTTAAACTATAATAAACCTTTCCTGACAGTTCTTTCCACACCGCCTCATTTTCCGTAAGAAGCATATAACTGTGAGCGCTGCCCTCTTTTGGAATAGATACTGAACCCGGATTCAAATACAAATTATCCGTCCCGCATGGCTCCCAGGCCGGAACATGGGTATGACCATGAAGCAATATATCTCCCGGCTGTATCGGCGGCAGCTCCGTTTTATTAAAATGATGACCGTGAGTGGCAAATATCATTCGCCCTCCCACATAAAGTATACAGTAATCCGCCAAAATCGGAAACTTTAATACCATCTGGTCCACTTCTGTATCACAATTTCCCCGGACACAGAGAATCTTATCTTTTCTGTCATTTAACAGTTCAATAACCGTCTTTGGCGCATACGCCTCCGGCAAATCGTTTCTCGGCCCATGGTATAAAATATCACCGAGCAATAATAGTTTATCCGCCGCTTCCCTGTCAAAAGCCTCCAGCATTTCCCGGCAGTAGCGGGCCGAACCATGAATATCTGATGCAATCATTATCTTCATATTATTTCTTCCTCCCATCCCTGTGTATGCCGTTTTAACGCCTCAATGTACAGATTTACAAAACGGCCGGGTATGATTTTATTATGTAAAATATACCCAATCTCCATATAATCATCGACAAGAAGCGGTACTGCCACAATATTTTTTCCATTCAATTCTTCACTAATCACACCGCTGCAGATGGTATAGCCATTTAAACCAATCAGCAGATTGAACAGGGTCGCCCGGTCACAGACCAAAATATCTTTCCGACATTCTAATGTACTTAAAATTTCCTCCGAAAAATAAAAGGAATTATGCTCGCCCTGTTCATAGGACAGGCGTGGATAAGGTTCCAAATCCTCCAGAAAAATCGCAGTCCTCTTTGCCAGAGGACTGGTCGAACTGACAAAAACATGGGGCTTTGCAATAAATAATGAGTAAAACTTTAAATCATTTTCCCGAATAGTCTTGCGAAGTATCGATTCATTAAATTTATTCAGATAGAGGACGCCAACCTCACTGCGAAGCTTCGCCACATCCTCAATAATTTCATAAGTCTGGGTCTCTCGCAGTCGGAAGTCATAGGTTTCTCCGCCGTACTCTCTAAGTAAATCCACAAAGGCTTCCACAGCAAAGGAATAATGCTGTGTGGACACACAAAATTGATGTTTTTCCGGTGTCTTTCCGGAATATTTTTCTTCAATCAAATTCGTCTGCTCAATGACCTGACGGGCATAACCCAGGAACTCTTCCCCTTCATTAGAAAGAATAACTCCCCGGTTTGTCCGATTAAATATAGTAATGCCAATCTCTGCCTCCAGTTCCTTAACGGCCGCCGTCAGACTGGGCTGGGCAATATACAATTCTTTTGCAGCTTCGCTGATTGTTCCCTTAGAAGCCACTGTAATCACATATTTTAGCTGTTGTAATGTCATTGTCTGCCTCCTTTTTCACATGCCGCCGAAATTGGGCACGTCGAAAAAGGACGCAAAAAACCTTCGCATCCTGGCAACGTACTTCCGGTTCCGGCAGAAGCACCGCCCTCTTCCACGTATCTGACTTATCTTTTTCGTATCTGCTTACATATAATAGCTGTGGATACAAAGTATCTATTGACACAAAAAGCTTCACAGTGACCGACTCGCCGGGACTTCCACCCGATTCCGTGTTCCGCCTGATGCGGATGAAGAAAAGCGTTTGTTTTATTATAAATTCTTTTTAAACTTTAAACAACGGCAAATTTTCTTTTTCCGTAATTCCCTTACTATAAAATTCCAAAGTTTCCATGACATTCAGGCAAACGCGTGTAATTCCTTCTGTTCTCAGCGCCTCTACTGCTTTTTCCACCAATTCAGACCCTATTTTGTGTCTCCGGTCCTCTGAACGAACAACCGTATGATATATGTAGTCTCTTCGCCCGTCATGGCCGCACAAAATAGCTCCGACCAATGTATCGTCATCCTCCGAATCATCTTTATATTCCTTCCTCATACGCCAATGATTTTCAATATCCGCCAATCGTTTTCAACCGTTCATTTAATTTCGGATAAATCCGCTCCCGAAACCAGGGTTCGGAGGAAGCTTTTACCGCCTCATCCAGTTCAAACCAGGCGACGCCGCTGTTTTCATCCGGTTTCATATGCAAGCCGTCTGTCTCCGAAGCTTCCAGAAGATAGGTAAGGTTCAAATGTAAATGGGAAGATACATATTTTCCCCGTTTGACATGCCCATTCACTGTCAGCACCTCTAAAGAATAAATATCCTCCGTCACCGGACGTACCTGATGTATACCGCTTTCTTCCCGAACCTCCCGCAGAGCCACCGCCAGCAAATCTTCCTCGCCGTCCGCATGACCGCCCATCCAGGACCAGGAATTGTAAATATTGTGATAGACCATCAGCGCCTTCGTCCGTGTCTCATTGACAACCCAGGCCGAGGCCGTCATATGGACCAGCGGATTACTTCGTGAAAAAATATCCTTCTCTTGTTTCAGGCATTTCAAAATCAAACGTTTATCTGCTTCTTCCTGTGCATTTCCGGGACGGTACTGTTCAATTTGATGGATTAACTTCATAAATTATTTCCTCCGATTTGATTTACTTTTTTAACCTTCTGCCGTATAATATTTGAGTTAGACGAAAATCGAGGTGAAACCACATGACAAATAAACAAAAAGGCATTTTATGTATTCTCATCTCCGCCTTTTCCTTTGCGCTGATGAATCTGTTTGTCCAATTGGCCGGAGATATCAATCCAATCCAAAAAAGCTTTTTCCGAAATCTGATTGCTTTTTTATTTGCGGCCACAATTTTATTTAAAGAACATGACTTTTCATTCCAGAAACGGAATCTAAAATATCTGATTCTCCGTTCAACTTTGGGAACCATCGGCATTTTATGCAATTATTACGCTCTGGGGCATTTGCTTTTATCCGACGCCTCCATGCTCGGAAAGCTCTCGCCCTTCGTCGTTCTCATTTGTTCTTATATCTTTTTAAAGGAAAAAATGAACGGTTTTCAGGTTTTCAGCATTGTCGTCGCCTTTATCGGCAGTCTGTTTATTATCCGGCCCGGCTTTTCTCTCACGGAAATGCTTCCGGCGCTGATGGGCCTGATTGGCGCCATTGCCGCAGGCGGAGCCTACACGACCGTGCGCTATCTGGGACTTCGCGGTGAACGCGGACCTTTTATCGTCTTTTTCTTTTCCGCATTTTCCTGTATCGCCGTTCTACCTTATATTATACTCAACTATGAGCCAATGACAATAAAGCAGCTCGGTACACTGCTTCTGGCCGGTGTCGCTGCCTCCGGCGGTCAGTTTGGCGTCACCTACGCCTATAAATTTGCTCCTGCCAGAGATATTTCTATTTACGATTACACGCAGGTTATTTTTGCGGCCATTCTCGGATTTGTTGTCTTTGGAGAACTCCCGGATAATCTCAGTCTGATTGGCTATATCATCATCTGCGGTATATCCCTTTTGATGTATATGTATAATATGGGTTATTTAAAAATACGAAAGGATGCCAAACACCATGAACAAGACTAAAAATACTTTCCTTCTTCTTTTGACGGCCTTTATCTGGGGCGTAGCCTTTGTCGCCCAGAGCGTCGGGATGGACTATGTGGGACCTTTAACCTTTAACGCCGCCCGTTTTATTATCGGCGCTGTTTTTCTTATCCCCTGTATTGCATTTTTAGATACGCTGAAAAAAAAGGAAGCCGCAGCTTCCAACAGTCTTCCGGACAACTCCGAAAAGCTTTTGACAGCCTCCGAACCGGAAAATAAAAAAACGCTTCTGCTTGGCGGCTTATGCTGCGGTATCGCCATCGCCGTAGCCAGTACCCTGCAGCAGTACGGTATATCCATGACGACCGTCGGAAAGGCCGGATTTATTACGGCTCTCTATATTGTTATCGTCCCGATTCTCGGTATCTTTCTTAAAAAGAAGCCCCGGCTGATTATCTGGCTCAGCGTTGTCCTTGCCCTGGCCGGACTCTATTTCTTATGTATGACGGACAGCCTCAGTTTCAGCAAAGGCGATACCATGGTACTTCTCTGTGCTTTGGCCTTTTCCATACATATCTTAATCATCGATTATTTTTCACCGAAGGTTGACGGGGTACGGATGTCCTGTATCCAGTTTTTCATCGCCAGTATTCTCTGCGGTATTCCGGCATTAATCCTGGAACATCCCCGGTTTTCTTCTCTGGCCGCCGCCTGGGCGCCGATTCTTTATGCGGGAATTCTCTCCTGCGGCGTTGCCTACACGCTCCAGATTGTGGCCCAGAAAAACTATGACCCGACCATCGCTTCGCTGATTTTAAGTCTGGAATCCGTATTCAGTGTTCTGGCCGGATGGGTTATTTTACACCAGTCCCTTTCTCCTAGGGAAATCTTCGGCTGTGTACTCGTATTTATCGCCATTATTTTAGTACAATTGCCGGAACGCAAAAAATCATAACCTGCCTGTCAGAAAACGAAAATTTCTTCAATCGGTATGCCGACGGCTCTTGAAATATCCACCGCCAGTCTGAGAGACGGATTGTACTGGGCTTTTTCCAGACGCATAATCGTCTCTCTGCGGACACCGACCTTTTCCGCCAACTGCTCCTGGGTCAATCCCGCCTGTTGGCGGTATTTTTTTAAATAACATACAAATTCAACCATATCACTCCGCCTCGTCTTTCCAGTCTACCGAGTCCATCTGGTCATACCGATACAGCAAATATTCATTTAAAAACATGACCAGCCCGCAGATTAAAGAAATTCCCGAAGTCAATAAAACAGCCACAGTGCCTGCGCTTGCACGGCTTCCGGTCATTCCCACAAGCAAAACCAACACAAATGTCAAACGATAACCCACCCGCAAGGCTTTCAGCTCTGCCTCCCGGCGATTTTTCCGAAAACGCTCGTCTGCCAGAATATTCGACATTTTCCCCTCATAAAAGAATCCAAAAAAACCAAAGAAAATAAAAAATACAAAGGGAAAAATCATCCCGTAAACCAAATAGGTCCAAATCCCAAGAAAGCCGATAAACCCGCAAAAGCCCAGATATCCGAACATCGGATTGATTTTCCGGGTCCGCCCCGTTTTCTTACTGTCCCGTTTCACAACCATCCCATGAACAATAATGGATACGACTAAATAAATAATATACAAAATTGCTAAAATCAATGCCAGAATCATCGGCACATCCTTTATATGAAACTGGTAATCGGCAAAATCCATCGGATAGACCAGACGGCCTTCATTAAAACTCAATGAATATCCCGTGGCCGCCGCCACACACAAGACACAGATAATCCCCAGAACAACCAATCGTTTCAAATTCTTTTTCGACATAACTTTTCCTCCCCTGACGCAAAAAGTGATATATTTATCTCTTTTGTTTGAGACAAATATATCACTATTTTTTCTTCCTGTCAATATGTTTTCCATCCTAACAGCCGATATCTGCCAATACCTCTTTCAATGTCCCGGCAGATTCCTGCAGGCTTTTTTGTTCCTGTTCATCCAGGTCAATCGGAATCAGGCTTTCCAGGCCATTCTTACCGACAATCGCCGGCATACTCAAAACGACATCGTCAATCCCATATTCACCGTGCATCCGACTTGAAATCGGCAGAATAGACTTTTCATCCCGCACAATCGCCTCACAAATCCGCCGCACCGACATGGCAATACCATAGTAAGTCGCTTTCTTTTTGGCGATAATCTCATAAGCGCTGTTTTTCACATTGTCGGCAATCCGGGCCGCAGCCTTTTCATATTTACGTCTGCCCCGCATTTCATAAAAATTACGCAGAGGCACGCCGGAAACATTAGCGCTGCTCCAGGCCGCAATCTCGCTGTCTCCATGTTCACCGATAATAAACGCATGAACGCTCCGGCTGTCCACGCCAAGATACTCGCCAATTTCATATTTTAATCGGGATGTATCAAGAACCGTCCCCGAACCAATGACACGGTTCTCAGGAAAGCCACTGATTTTTAATGCGGCGTAAGTTAAAATATCCACCGGATTGGAAACAATAAGCAAAATTCCCTGACAATCCCGCCTTGAAATCTCCGGAATAATCTTTTGGAAAATCGCTACATTCTTATGAACCAAATCCAGGCGGGTTTCCTCCGGTTTCTGATTGGCGCCCGCCGTAATAATGATAATCGCCGCATCGACAATATCATCATAGCCTCCCGCATAAATTTTCATCGGACGTCCAAAGGGAAGACCATGGCTGATATCCATCGCTTCACCCTCGGCCCGGTCCGTATCCGCATCAATTAATACCATCTCTGAAAATAAACCGCTCTGCATCAATGCAAAGGCCGATGCCGAACCGACAAAACCGCAGCCAATCATAGCTACTTTTCTCAAATTCACTTCCTGACAATTCTTTTCCATCTATAAACCTCCTGTCATCTGGTATTTTATACAAAATAATTTATCGTATGCACACATCTTTATTTTAGCGTCAAAAATCCCCGGGAACAGAATTTCTTATCCATTCCGCTCCCGGGGATTCTCTCAGTTTTATCAAATAAGGAGTTTTATTTCACGTGACTATCTCACATGTTTTTATTCTTTTTTCTCTGCATGACAGCAGCCACAAGGGCCAGCGCGGAGATTG
>CABUAW010000065.1 GCA_902489645.1 uncultured Lachnospiraceae bacterium
GATGTGCTTAAAGTGGCTCACCATGGCTCTTCCGGGGCAACCTCCGGGGACTTTTTGAAATCTGCCAAACCGGAGTGGGCCTTTATATCCTGTGGAAAAGATAACCGATACGGACATCCCCATGCCGAAACATTGGAACGGCTGGCAAAGGCGGACTGTCGGTATCTTACAACGGCTAAACAGGGCGCTTTGATTCTGCGTTTTTCTTCGAAGGGCTATCAAGTATTTACCTGGTATGATATACTGAATATGGAATGATTGAATATACGGCAGCGATGTTTGAAAAGAAGGGTGTAATTATGAAAGCGACAATTATTTATGGAAGTCCAAGAAAAAAGGGGAATACGGCGGCGTTATTAGCGCCTTTTATGGATGAACTGCGAAAAAACGATGTGATACTTAATTATTTTGATGTATATGAGAAGAAAATTGCAGGATGCAAGGCCTGTCTGGGATGTCAGAAGGATATTGCCAACGTCTGTTGTGTGATTCAGGATGATATGCAGGAGGTTTTAAAAGGTATGGCAGCGGCGGATTTAATCGTCATCGCAGCGCCTGTCTATGCCTGGTCCGCTCCGGCACCGGTAAAGGCCGTTATCGACAGGGCCATCTATGCTTCCTGTAAATATTATGGTGATAATCCGCATGGTCCGGCGCTGTTTAAGGGTAAACATCTTGCATTACTTACAACCTGTGGTTATCCTGTGGAAAAGGGCGCGGACCTTTACGAAGAAATGATGAAACGCTATTGCAAACACTGCGGTTTCATTTATGACGGTATGCTGGCAGAAAGACAGAGAAATTTAAAAGAACCCTTTATGAATGAAGCGAAGGAAAATCATGCAAGACAATTTGCCAAATCCCTTCTTTAAAATGGTTATGGGTCACAGGAAGATTGGAGGCGGAAATGATGCGGAAGATATTTGCTGTTTTAGTAGTATGGATGACCATAGGCTCCCTTTTTGGCTGCCAGTCAAAGGCTGCGGGCTTTAATGCCACCGTTCTGGAAGCAGACGGGAATGTTCTTCTGGTTGAACCGGAAGAGAATACGGACGAAAGAAAATCATGTGACAAAATCGTGGTTGGGTTGTCGGCTGCGGGCAAAAAAGCGGCGGTGGACATATTCGACATGATAAAAGCCGGAGATATTGTATACATTACATATAGCGGAGGAATTATGGAAACCTATCCGGGACAGATTTCTGCAGACAATATTGTCCTTGTAGAAGCTGAAAGCACAGAAACCGGAGAGAGTGAAACCGGAGGACAGGATTGAGGTATACATAGAGGAACAATGGCGGGTATTTGAAAATATCAATAGCCGCCATTGAAACAAGTTTGAAAATTTATCGGAAAGGCTTTATCAGAAAAGCTTTATCGGGAAAGTCTGCGGGTAATATAATCGGATACCGTATCCGCATAGGTTTCCAGCCGAATTAAAAGGGCGAGATGACCGCCCGTAATATTTGTGACAACAGTCGGATGTGTCATAATGGATATGAGAGAATCTTTGCAGGCCTGATTAAATGTTTGGTCATCTTCGGATAAAATCAGCAGGACCCTGTTGTCCCATAATGAGAAATCCTCCGGAGTCATGCCAAAATGATTCTTTGCATCGACGAGAAAATCAATCATATGATATTCATAAGGTTTTGTAAGAATTTTTAACATGGCATCGCACAGATTTTCCATAAGAAGCCTTTCCGGCTCGGTAAATCCGGAGGTTTTCTTTTTCATAACAGCAAATTTAATCAATCGTTTATAAAGAGGAAAAGGAATATGGGAGAGGAGCTTTTTTGCTTTTTTCTGGCTTTCTATCATACCCATTAAGTGGCCATAGGCTTCTTCACTCATGTTTTCAGCCAGGGAACAGGTATTGGATAAGACCAGACCGTCGACAACTTCGGGATGGTTTTTGGCAATAATCTGAGCGACAATTCCACCAAGAGACTGGCCGACGAGCCAGACCTTCTCATTTAAATTGTGAAGGAGTTCGGCCACCGCAGCGGCAAATTCCCTGTTGTCTGCAAATTGGATTTGATAGTCAAAGGTAATGACGGAAAAATCCCTGGCGAACCGTTCAAAATGGAGATAGAACAAGTCCGATAAGCCAATACCGCCGGTCAGGAGGACCAGGGTTGCCCTGGCGCGCGGATGTTTAAAATAGCGGTACGAAAAATGTTTGCCGTGCTTTAACGGCATGCTGGCTGTTGGATATTTTTTATAAAATTCATCTAAGTTCATCATATCTATTTTCCCCCGAAAATATAATTGGCCAATGTTTTGCAAAGCAGATGGATAGTCTCGGAATACGCATTTTCTTCGAGCATATTTTTATTTGAAGCCGTTAATGCCAGTACATTGCACATGTTCACGATGACATCGGGCTTTATCTCCGGATTTTGAACGTGAATGTATTCGCATAATTGCTTTGCAAATTCGACACTGTCGTTTTCCGAATCTCCATCGGGAAGTTTGCGTAAAATAAGGTTCATTTCTTCTGCTGTAAAATAATCATATACAGTTTTTGTGTGCATATAACGATAATATAAAAAATTTTCCATTGTTTCCTGAGATAACGGTCCTTTTTGGGCGAGTGCGCTCAGTTCCGTACGATTTCTTTTTTTGATATGATGCATAACTTCGTAGAAAAATCTCTCTTTTGAAGGGAAAAAATGATAGAAAGTACCTTTTGCAATTCCCACACTGGAGGTTATATCATCCAGGGAAATATTTCGGTAACGTTTTGTCTCCAGCGCTTTTATTCCTTCTTCAAGCAGCTTATTCCGTATAATTTCCCTATCGCTTTCTGAAAAAATTTTTGGCATGAAACCACCTCATAATAAATTTAATGACTAAATAAAATTTTTAAGTCATTTTAATTATAATAAGAACCATTTGCCTTGTCAAGAGAATTTGTTTGGACTATAATGGGCATAGTTGTGAAAAGGAGAGAAGCACGTGAAAATACTCAGCCAGCATATAAAATCCGGGGAGTTTAAGCCGGTATATTTGATTTATGGAACAGAAGATTATCTGAGGAAACAATATCGGGATAAGATGAAACAGGCAATTGTCGGTGAGGATACGATGAATTACAGTTATTTTGAGGGAAAGGGAATTTCCGTCAGGGAACTGATTGATTTGGGGGAGACTCTGCCTTTTTTTAGTGAACGGCGATTGATTATTGTGGAGAACAGCGGATTTTTTACATCGGCTCAGGATGAGATGGCGGCCTATTTGAAAGAATTACCGGAAACAACGTGTTTTATTTTTGTAGAAAAAGAGATTGATAAGCGCAATAAATTATTTAAAGCAGTTTCCTCGATTGGGTATGCGGCAAATATGACGCCGCCGGATGAACGGACACTGATGCGGTGGATTACCGGACTTTTAAGAGGGGAACGGCGTCAGATGTCAGAAAGTACGCTGCGTTATTTTTTGGAGCGGATTGATACGGATATGGAAAATATTCGCAGGGAGCTGGATAAGCTGGTTGTTTACACGGATGGACGTCCGGAGATTGGGCGGGAAGATATTGATGCGGTCTGTACGGTTTACACGGAAAGTCAGGTCTTTGACATGGTAAAAGCGGTGGCCGAAAAGCAGCAGGCCAGGGCGCTTCAGCTTTATTATGATTTGATTGGACAAAAAGAAGCGCCGATGCGGATTCTCTATTGGATTACACGGCAGTTTAATCAGCTCTATCAGATAAAAGACTTACAGAGCAAGGGCTATCCGGACCATGTTATTGCCGAGCGCATGTCGGTCCGGGACTTTGTTATACGTAAAAATAAAGCCCTGTGTCAGCATTTTTCTCTCGCCGAACTCCGGCAGGCTGTGGAAATCTGCGTGGAACGGGAAGAAGATGTGAAAACAGGGCGGTTGAATGACCGTATGGCCGTAGAATTATTAATCATACGTTTCTCTGTTTAAAGCAGACCGTCCATGTATTGACAGAAAATATTTGAAAGCTCGCTGTCGTTTTCTGTCATACCGCCCGAATACCATCGGATTAAAAGGCGGAAAAGAGCGCCGGAAAACAGATAGGCCGGGTAGGTCCGGCGACGGTCGAGCGAAGGAAAATGCGGGCAGGAGAGGATGAATTGGTCGAGACCTTCCTGAATCTGGCGGTCCATACCAGCCTGATGAAGAAGTTTGAAGATGGCGGCGTTTTCCCTGGCAATATGGAAGAAAACCGTCATCACACGGCGTGTTGGCGTGTGATTCGGAATCGCATTGATTTCTTCGGTAAATCGGCACATCAAGTCTTTCAGACTTCCGGTTAAAATGTCCTCCTTGCTGCCAAAGTTCCGGTAATAAGAAACACGGGAAACTCCGGCATGAGTTGTAATTTCAGAAACGGAGATATCCTCAAAATTTTTTTCTTTCATTAAATCAATGAGTGCATTGATAATGCTGTTTTTTACATGCAGATTGGCTTCCTTGCGTTTATCCATCCTGATTTCTCCTTTGTAAAAACTGGTATATATGATACAAGTGTAGCATTTGCCGGACGAGAAGTCAAGGATGACGATTTGTGCCGCAATATACCGAAAATGTAAATAAAAATCAGGACATCAGATTTTAAATGGCAGTTGGGAGCATAAAAATTTGTCGATAGAATATAATTGCTTTTTGCGATAAAAGTTATACATTATCGTGCGAAGCCTGACGGAGCACGCCCATGCGTAGCATCTGACATGCGGGGTGCCCGAATGGGTATATAATGGATGTGTAATCGTTCATACATTTCTCTTGGAATTTCTCCAAAATACCCAATTATTGAAATTTATGATATAATGAAGAAGGGAGGCAGACCCGGTATTTGAAAACAGAAATTGCAAAAGACATTGAAACCTCGGGCGGCAATATTCAATATGATGTCCAATGCAAAAAGGTTCTTGCAAATAAATGGATATTGGCTTGGATTATAAAAGAGACTGTCGTTGAATTTTCACATTTATCCATGAACAATATTTATAATTGTATCGAACAGGAACCGGAAATTGGTACGGTCTGTGTGGAACCGGGGTACACCAATACAAAAGAGAAAATTACAGGAATAGCTACAGAAGATAACATTCAAAATGAAGGTTCTATTACATATGATATTCGTTTGGAAGTTTTTGCGCCCCAGGGAAAGGATGCTGTTAAGATTATTCTTAATATTGAGGCTCAGAAGAATTTTTATCCGGGATATCCGATTGTGAGCCGGGGGATTTATTATGACGCCCGGATGATTTCAGCACAAAACGGTACAGAATTTTCAAAATCTAATTATGGGGATATTAAGAAGGTTTATTCTATTTGGCTTTGCATGAATGCACCTGCATATATAGGAAATGCCATTTCAAGATATAATATCCATAAGACGGATGTAATTCATCATGTACCGGATGAAATGAAAAATTATGATAAACTGTGTGTTGTTATGATATGTCTGAATGAAGGACAGAAGGAAAAGGATGCCTTTTTTAATATGATGAATACACTTTTATCACCGGCCCTGGATGTGAATACGAAAAAGGCGATTCTTCAAAATGAATATCAGATACCCATGGATGATGGTTTAGGTAAGGAGTTGAATCTGATGTGTAATTTATCCGAATATGTTTGGGAATGTGGAAACAAAGCCGGTATGAGACAGGGCCGCCGGGAAGGAACACTGTCGATTGTAAAAAATCTTTTAAAAATCGGTTCTGTTCCGGATGCTGTGATTATAGAGGCTGCTCAAATTACAGAAGAGGAATTGAAAAAAATTAAAATTGAAATGTAAACATGGATAAAAAAAGAACTGAGATGTGAGGGTGAATGTCTCAGTTCTTTTATATTCATTATTCATCATTTTCCGTTTTCGCAATGCTCATTATTACGCCATTTTGTTGACAGCAAGGTTTAAACGGCTGATTTTTCTGGAAGCAGTATTCTTATGGTAAACGCCTTTGGAAGCTGCTTTATCTATAGCGCTGGTAGCTTTTAATAATTCAGCTTTAGCCAGCTCTTTATCATTCGCTGCGATAGCTGCGTCTACTTTTTTGATAGCAGTCTTAACAGCGGATTTTGTCATCTTATTTCTTAATGCCTTTGTCTGAGTTACAAGGATTCTTTTTTTTGCAGATTTGATGTTAGCCAATCTGGACACCTCCCTTTATTGAATATTTTTCACGTGTATATTCATTAAAGCCGGACACGGACGTTCTAATGTAAACATACCCTTATATAATAAGAGAATCTTTTGCGATTGTCAATACATAATCCGAAATCTTTTGGAAAAAATTCATAATAAAAAGCGTAGAAAAGAGGCGGAAGTATGAACAGTACAGTGCGTACAGATTTGGCGATAGAGAATGCGGAAATGTTCCGGGAAACAGAGGAACTTCAGGGAATTCGAATGAAAGAAGAGATTGGCCGGGTATCGGGAATCCGGGTGACCTGGGTTACTGTGGAAAATGAGCAGGGCGCCGAAAAGCTGGGTAAGGCGGTGGGAGATTATGTGACATTGGAGGTTCCGATGCTTGATGCGACGGATGTGAGTTATCACCGGGAGATTACAAATGAGGTCGCAGAGCAGATACGGCGTTTGATTCCGGATATGAAGCATAAGAAAATACTGGTTGCCGGTATCGGAAACCGGGAAATGGCTCCGGATGCCCTGGGACCGATGGTTGTAGACCATTTGTTTATTACACGGCATTTGATTCAGGAGTATGGGAGTCATTCGGAGGTGACGCGGGGAATGGGCTGTGTCAGCGCCCTGGCTCCGGGGGTGATGGCCCAAACCGGAATTGAAACACGGGAAATTTTGCTTGGGACAATTCGTGAAACGCAGCCGGATGTGCTGGTGGTCATTGATGCTCTGGCAGCCCGGAGCGTCAAACGTCTGAATAAAACAATTCAGATTACAAATACGGGAATTGCACCGGGGGCCGGTGTCGGAAACCGACGATTCGGTATTGATGAGAAGGTCATGGGGATTCCGGTGATTGCCATTGGGATTCCAACTGTTATCGATGCGGCGACGATTGTCAATGATACCATTGGAAATCTTCTGGCGATTATGGATGAGACAAAAAATCGTCTGTCAGAGCGGATTTGGGAGGGCGTAGCCCCCTTTGATGACCAGGAGCGGTATCAGTTGATGCGGGAGTTGATGGCACCGGAAATGATGAGTATGTTTGTGACGCCGAAAAATATTGATGAAATTGTCTGTCAGATGAGCTATACGCTTTCGGAAGCCTTAAATCAGCTCTGCCATTCTATGGCATAGACGCCGGAGCCTTCACTTGGGTGGCATAGGTTTTTGAAGGTCACATATAATAGTGGTGGTACTTAAAGGACAAAACGGAAGTGGAGGCGGGCGATGCGGTTGGGCAGAAAACTATTTTATTTATTTGAATTGGTATGTGGAATCCTCTTCCTCTGGCTGACAGGTCTTTTGACGGGTAAAAATGTGTGGCTGAACAGCATGAGCCCGGTGGTCTACGGAAGGGACATGGATATATCCGTTTCTAAAATCATGGGAAGTATTTCGGATGGTCTGGTTGGAAGCTGGGTGCCGTTGTGGCTGGTTGAAAGGGACAGGGCCGTTTATATGGGAAATGATACGTGTGAGCTGTATCCTTCGGACAACGTGCTTGCCGCCGTGTATGCCGAGAATCATCAGAATTCGGGAACGGCCGGTGATGCGTCCGGGGCTTCGGGAGCAGAAAACGGCGTCGGCTTTCAAACGGAGGATGCGGCGGCACAGCCGGCCAATGCTCCGGTGGCCAGCGGGGAGGGAATTGTATATACGGCGGATATGCTGAAAGATTATAATTATTTTGTGAATCAGTTTTATGCTATTGACAGCACAACCTATGCGCCGGATGGCCTTTTGGATGCCGAGAGTTTTATGAATATGGATTTAAGTATTGACCTGCAGGGAGATGCGCCAAAGGTGTTGATTTATCACACCCATTCCCAGGAAGCTTTTGCGGACAGCCGTCCGGGGGAATGGCAGGATACGGTGGTTGGCCTTGGAGAGACGTTAAAAAACAATCTGGAAAGCCGTTATGGCATATCGGTTCTTCATCTGACCGATACCTTTGATGTGATTGACGGAGTGACCGACCGGAGCGCAGCCTATACGTATGCGGAAGAGAGAATATGGGAAGTGCTTGAAGAGTATCCGTCCATCAAGGTAATTATTGACCTGCACAGAGACGGCGTGGCCGAGGGTACCCGCCTTGTGACGAACATTAACGGTAAGGATACGGCACAACTTATGTTTTTAAATGGCTTGTGCCGGACGGCGGCCAACGGGCCGATTGAATATCTTCAAAATCCTTATCTGACAGAAAATCTGGCTTTTAGCTTTAAACTTCAGCAAAAGGCCGCCCAGTATTACCCGGATTTGATGCGGCGGATTTATCTTCGGTCATACCAGTATAATTTACATATCCTTCCAAGGAGCCTTCTCGTGGAATGTGGAGCCCAGACAAATACGGTGGAGGAAGTCCAGAATGCGATGCCGTTGCTGGCCGATATATTGTATCTTGTTTTATCGGGAAATTAGTCGCTGGATGGTGGAATTCTCCGGGGAAATGGGCTATACTGAAAAAGGCGGGAAAGGGCCTCGAAAACGATGTAAGAAAATTGAAAGAAATCCATAAATTTAATTTTTAAAAATACCTGATACAATGAATGCACAGGATAGATAAAGGAGTAGACCATGAAGAAACAAATAATACTTGTAGTGGATGATGACAGAGAAATTGTCCGGGCAATATCAAAACTTCTGGAGCTTGAAGGCTACGAAACATTGAAGGCTTACGATGGGATGGAAGCGCTGGATATCTTGATGGACCATACGGTGCATTTGATTATTATGGATGTGATGATGCCAAGGTTGAACGGTTTGTCCGCCGTGATGAAAATTCGTGAAACTAAAAACATACCGATTATTATTTTATCGGCAAAAACAGAAGAAAGCGATAAGATTATCGGTTTATCCATGGGTGCGGACGACTATGTCAGCAAGCCTTTCAGTACGGAGGAATTAGTAGCCAGGGTAAAAGCCCAGTTGCGAAGATATATGACATTGGGCTCGGCGTATGATTCGGAACCGGGGAGCGAGGAAATCCATCTGGGAGATTTAGTGTTAAACAAAGACCAGAAACAGATGTATGTCAGCGGTGAAGAAGTCCGGCTGACGGCGACGGAATATAAAATTGTTGAGCTTTTAATGTCCTATCCGGGACGCGTTTTTTCTTCCGAGGAGATTTACAGCCGTGTTTGGAATGAGGATGCCTATGCTGTGGAAAATACGGTCATGGTTCATATCCGGCGGATTCGTGAAAAAATTGAAATTGACCCGAAAAATCCAAAATATTTAAAGGTGGTGTGGGGTATTGGCTATAAGATGGAAAAAGTATGAAATGTACGGGCCGAAAAAACCGGGGCTGATTAAAAAATGTTTTTGGTTTTGCAAAGAAAAATGTACGACAATGGCCGGGCTTTACTGTACGTCTGTTGTTTTACTGATGATTTTTATGAATATATTCATTGACTGGGGAGTTTATGGCTATTATTCTCTGACCCTGCCCCTGTATTTGTTTGGAATTATGAATATCATCCTCTGGGTTTATATGATTAAACATATTGACAAGGATACATCCCGGCCGTTTTTTATGGAATGGATGAAACGATGGGATTGTGATTTGCTGATTTTGCTTTATGCGGTGCTTTTACTGATATGTTTTGGTATTCTGATTTGCAGCTATTATAATTTTCAGATTCCGGTGTATGATTGGTATGGCGGTTATTCGGGCAGTTATTTTTCAGAGAGCAGCTCTATGGTTGTTTTTCTCCCGATTGCCTTGGTAAACAATGCTTACATCATGGTGATTATCCGGCATTTAAAAAATCCGGAATTGAGAAAAGCAAATTTCTGTAAAAAGAAGTATCATAAATTTCGGGAATGGGCGCGAAAAAAGAATCTGCAATACCAGAGGAAATACCCTTTTGAACGGAAAATGCAGTTGGAAACGACGATAATGTCCGGAATTCTGGTGCTTATGGGAGCCCTCAGTCTGATTGGAGTCAGCGCATGGGGTTTTTCAAGGTTTATAATGGCCGTATTGATTCTTTTTGGGGCGGCCGCTGTGTTTATTTGGCTGCATCAGCACAAGATGTTCCTCACGGATGTGGGAACGCTGGTGGAAGAGATTCATGAAGTATCCGAAGGAAATACATTGAAAATCAGTGCGATTCCCGAAGATTCCATGATTTATGATGCCGGAGAAGATTTAACCCACGTTTTTGAAAATCTGAATAACAGCGTTGAGCGTCAGGTAAAGAGTGAAAAAATGAAAATAGACCTGATTACCAACGTATCCCATGACTTGAAAACGCCTCTGACGTCAATCATTGGCTATATTGATTTGTTAAAAAAGACAGAGCTGAGCGATGAAGCCAGAGACTACGTGGATGTCCTTTCCAGAAAGTCCGAGCATTTAAAGCATATGATTCAGGAGGTTTTTGAGATATCCAAGGCAACCAGCGGAAATATGGAGCTGCACATTGAGACTGTGGATATATGCACCCTGATTTTACAGACGATGGGAGATATGGAAGAGCGGATTGAGGAATCCCATCGGATAATTCGGAAAACTCTGGCGGCCGAGCCGCTTTATGTACTCAGCGATGGGCAGCGCCTGTACCGGATTTACCAGAATTTGATTGAAAATGCCCTGAAATATTCACTGGAGGGCAGCCGTATATTTATCGATGCCTTTGGCGATGAAAAAACCGTAACGACCGTTATAAAAAATACGTCCTCCTATGAAATGAATTTTACGGAGGAGACAATTACAGAGCGATTTACCCGGGGCGATATTAACCGGACGACCGAGGGGCATGGCCTGGGACTGGCCATTGTTAAAAGTTTTGCGGAAGCCTGCGGCGGGAGATTTCATATTGATATCGACGGGGACCTCTTCAAAGCCACCGTTAAATTTCCGCGCCATATTCCGGAACCAAACGAACTCATGGCGCTTGTTCCCGAAGAAAGTGAAAAAGCCTCCTGAAAAAATATATGACAAACCGGAAACCACGTGCTATACTCTATATTGAAAAAATATGGTATATAGAATGGAGGTAAGACCAGGATGGCAGCAGACCAGAGTAAAATCCGTAATTTTTGTATTATTGCCCATATTGACCACGGAAAATCCACCCTGGCAGACCGTATTATTGAGATGACAGGAACGCTGACGAGCCGGGAGATGCAGGCTCAGGTTCTGGACAATATGGAATTGGAGCGGGAGCGGGGAATCACGATTAAATCTCAGGCTGTACGGATTGTATATAAAGCGAAAGACGGTAATGAATATATTTTTAACCTGATTGATACGCCGGGACATGTGGATTTTAACTATGAAGTATCCCGAAGCCTGGCAGCCTGCGACGGCGCAATCCTTGTGGTGGATGCGGCCCAGGGGATTGAGGCCCAGACATTAGCCAATGTCTATCTGGCTTTGGACCACAATCTGGACGTTATGCCGGTCATTAATAAGATTGATTTGCCAAGTGCGGAGCCGGAGCGGGTCAAGAATGAAATCGAAGATGTCATAGGTATTGAGGCGGAAGATGCGCCTCTGATTTCGGCAAAGAACGGAATTAATATCGAAGAGGTTTTGGAGCAGGTTATTGAAAAAATTCCTGCGCCGGAGGGTGACCCGGAGGCACCGTTAAAGGCTCTTATTTTCGATTCAATTTACGATTCCTATAAAGGCGTTATCGTATTTTTCCGTGTGAAAGAAGGCACCATTCGGAAAGGTACCCGGGCCCGGATGATGGCTACGGGCGCCGAATTTGAAACGGTGGAGGTCGGATATTTTGGCGCGGGACAGTTTATTCCGTGCGAAGAATTGTCCGCAGGAATGGTTGGCTATATGACAGCCAGTATTAAGAATTTAAAGGATACCCGTGTGGGCGATACGATTACCGACGGAAACAATCCGTGTGCCGAGGCCCTTCCGGGATATAAGAAGGTCAACCCGATGGTGTATTGCGGTATGTATCCGGCGGATGGGGCCAAATATCCGGATTTGAGGGATGCGCTGGAGAAGCTGCAGCTCAATGACGCTTCCCTTCAATTTGAAGCGGAGACATCGGTGGCGTTGGGCTTTGGCTTTCGCTGCGGCTTTTTAGGCCTGCTTCATTTGGAGATTATTCAGGAACGCCTGGAAAGAGAATACAATCTGGATTTGGTGACCACGGCGCCATCGGTTATTTATAAAGTCCATAAGACGAATGGCGATGTGATTGATTTGACGAACCCGACCAATCTGCCCGACCCTTCGGAGATTGAATACATGGAAGAACCGATTGTGTCGGCGGAGATTATGGTGACTACGGAATTCATCGGACAGATTATGGAGCTTTGTCAGGAACGGCGGGGAACCTACCTTGGTATGGAATACATGGAAGAAACCCGGGCGCTGTTAAAATATGATTTGCCGCTGAATGAAATTATTTATGATTTCTTTGATGCGTTAAAATCCCGGTCGAGGGGATATGCGTCCTTTGATTATGAGATGAAGGGCTATGTCCGTTCAGAGCTTTGCAAGCTGGATATCCTCATTAACCGTGAGGAAGTGGATGCCTTATCCTTTATCGTTCACAAGGATTCGGCCTATGAGCGGGGACGCAAGATGTGCGAGCGCCTGAAAGAAGAAATTCCGAGACATTTATTTGAAATCCCAATCCAGGCCGCCATCGGCAGTAAGATTATCGCCCGTGAAACGGTAAAAGCCATGCGTAAAGACGTTCTGGCCAAATGTTACGGCGGTGATATTTCACGTAAACGTAAACTTTTGGAAAAGCAAAAAGAAGGAAAGAAGCGGATGCGGCAGGTAGGCAATGTGGAAGTACCGCAGAAGGCTTTCATGGCCGTATTAAAATTAGATGATAAATAACTTTCGAAATAGTTTAAGGGCGTGTCAAAAATGACACACCCTTTTTGCTGTGGGGAAAGGGACTGAAAAGCTAAAGCTCCTTTTTTATGATAATATTCAGTTTTTTCATTTTTTTGTAGAGCAAACTGCGTTCAACGCCCAGATGATTGGCGGCGGCCGTTACATTATGGTCATATTTTTGGAGTGTATCGCGGATGATATCGGCCTCATATTGGCTGACCAGAGATTTTAAAGTATCTTTGTTTGCCTCAACCGGAATATCATGGCGGACGGCGTCGGAAATTTTTGACGGTAAATCCGACAGGTCAATCATCATCTGGTCGCTGGAAATAAAAGCGCTGGAAATGACGTTATCCAGCTCGCGGACATTT
>CABUAW010000066.1 GCA_902489645.1 uncultured Lachnospiraceae bacterium
TCAAATCCAAGCAAATAATAATTTTCATCATCCCAGGTCAAAACCCACGGACTAATGCAGTAAAAAACGCCGTTTTTTCTCAGCCGCATTTCCTTCGGCACCGCCCATTCAAAATACTGGAAACGAATTTTTACATTTTCCGAAATCGCGGTATGTATTTTATCCACATTATAATAAATACTTTCATTCATCGTTTTAATACGGTTGGCCACATAGACCTGCCGCTGGAGCTGTCTCGCCTCATAATGACTGGCCAACCCCTCCAGCTTTCGAATCAGTTCCCCCGATTTCTTTGCCGTAATAAATTTTGACGCCTGAACCGTATCTACCAGCAGCTTTAACTCCGCCAGCTCAAAATCCCGCTTTCCCAGATAATATCCGGCCGGAGCATCCTTGCGCAGAATAATATCCATCCCGAAGGTCCGCAACGTTTCTATGTCCGCATAAATGCTCTTTCGTTCCGCCTGGATGCCGTAACGTCCCAGCTCGCCAATCAAATCCGGCATCGTCAGCGGATGCTTTTCATCGCTGCGCTCTAAGAAGGCCCGCATCAGATATAAAATTTTTATCTTCTGATTCTGTAACTTTGCCATATTCCGTTCAACCTCTTCATTACAGATAATTATATCAATGTCCCATAAAAAGGACAATGATTTTATAAACAAACCCCCGAAAGTTAAACAAAAAATTTAACTATCGGGGGCAATTCAACGCTCCATTAAAATTCTTCATTCCATGAGAATATTATGAAACAGTTTTTCCACTTTCATTATACGTTCTTCAAACAGCGCATAAAAATCGCCGTCCGCCGGAAAAGGCTCCATATAAAATTTCTGTAAAATGTATAAGCTCACCTGCCGCCGCAGGCCATCATCATTTTTTTCATCCAGCTTTTCCTGAATATTTTTAAGGAAATAATGCCAACGGCTGATAAAGGCTTCCTGCCGTTTAAGCTCCGGTTCCTCCAGCCATTTTTTAATTTTCACCTTGGCCGGACGGGTGTTTTTACATTCATGAACCTGCAGAAAATATTTAAAAGAATTTTCCTCATAATAACGTCCCAGAGGAAACAGCCGGCAGATTCCCGGGCGAAAATCGTGGACGGCGCACCGGTTGTGTGCATCCAGAAAGGCGCAGCTATCGGTCGTTTCCGTCATTTTCAGATTCGGCAGGATGATTCCGTCCACCACATTCAGTTCAATTGTATCTTTCATAAGTTCTTCAAAGGTACGGCCAAGCCGCACCGTCAATCGGAAGATATCCAACGGGTCAAGGATAATACTCTTTCCCATTCCCCGGCAGCAGCTTCCGCAGCCGCTGCATCCGGCTTTTACCATATCGCCGGAATCATAATATTTTCCATCGGAAATATCCGCCATATCTACATATCTTTTCATACGCTACAATACCTTATAAAAACCGATACCTCTGGCTTCCGGCCCGGTGTGGGTCGCAATGCTGCAGCCCAGATTCCCATAGACCACATCAAATCCCGGAAAGGCCTCTGACACTTCCAGACGCCATGCTTTAGCATCCTCCGCATTTCGGAAGGAGCCTGCCGTACCCACCCGGACTTTTGACATATCCGCTCCATTTAAACGTTCCTTAAAATCATTTCTCAGCGCTTCAATTAATTTGGCATGACACCGTTTCATTCCCCGGGCTTTTGCATAAGCATCCAGGCGGTCTCCCTGTATGGAAAGAATCGGTTTGATATTAAGAACGCTGCCGATGGCTGCGGCCGCCGGTGTAATCCGCCCGCCTTTTTTTAAAAATTCCAACGTATCTACCGCAATATAGATACTGGCATCATAAGCCGCCGCTTCCAGGGCATTTTTTATCTCAAGGGCGTTCTTCCCTTCATTTGCCAGCTTTAAAGCATCCAACACGGAAGCATACTGGGTTACCGCAATCCGGTGATTATCCGCAACCTGAACCCGGCCGTCATAATCCTCGGCTAATATTATGGCGCTGGCACATGAATTACTTAAACCACTGGACATCGGAATATAAACAAGTTCATCATAGCCTCCGTCCAGAACCCTGTCCCATAAATCCATCACGTCGCCCGGAGACGGCTGGGATGTCGTAATATCTCCGCCACTCATTTGACTTTGAAAAAACGCTTCCTGGGTCAGATTCACACCTTCATAATATGTTTTACCATCAATCACCACCGGCATGGGCACAACAAATACACCAAGTTCTCTGCCCAGCTCTGCCGTGATACCGCTGTTACTGTCCGTCACAACCGCTGTTTTCATTTGCAATCCCTCCCAATTATACTGTTGCCGGCCGAATCTGTTTTCCGATTCGCCTTCTGGCCCATACGAAACATATGACATGGGCTATAAACGTTACAATCCACGTTACCGGATAAGAATAATAGACCATCTGTACATTGTGAAATTCCGGTATCTGAAAAACTGTCGCCAACCAGAGAATACGGAGTCCGCAGGCCCCGATGGTGGACACAATCATCGGCATAATCGAATAACCGATTCCCCTCAGACTTCCAACCATAACATCCATCATTCCGCAGAGCGCATAGGTTGCAGCAATCACATGCAGACGCACCATTCCCGCCGCAATGACTTCCGGACTGGATGAATAAACGCCAAGTAATGAATTTCCAAAAATAACACAGGCATTGCCCATAACAAGCCCGACCACAATCGCACAAATTTCTCCGTCAAGAAGAATACGGTTAATTCGACCGGTTTTCCCGGCGCCCATGTTCTGGCTCGTAAATGAAATCGTTGCCTGATGAAAGGCATTCATGGACACATAGACAAAGCCCTCAATATTGGCCGCCGCCGAATTACCCGCAACAATGGTCGCCCCGAAAATATTTACGGACGATTGAATCATGACATTGGACAACGCAAACACAATCCCCTGAAAGCCGGCCGGCAAACCAATTTTCAAAATTTTCTGTAACTTATCTTTATAGATATGAAGTTTTGACGGCATTAACTGAATACCGCCCTTTTCCTTCATCAAACACCGAAATACCAGACCGCCGGACACTGTCTCGGAAATGACGGTCGCCAATGCAACCCCGGCGACGTCCAGACGGCAGACGATAACAAAAAAGAGATTTAAAATAACGTTAATGATTCCGGCCTCCGTCAAATACAGCAGCGGACGGCGCGTATCTCCTACCGCCCTTAAAATCGCGCTGCCAAAGTTGTAGACCATCACAGCCGGCATCCCGACAAAATAAATCCGAAGATATAATGTGGCCAGGCCAAGCACTTCCTGGGGCGCCTGCATCCATACAAGAAGCACATGGGCGCTGACGATTCCGCCAACCATTAAAAAAAGACCGCTGAATATACTCAGAAGCATGGCCGTATGAACCGTTTCTGTCAAATCCTTTTCCTGCTTTGCGCCATAACACAGGCCGGTCAGTACATTGACTCCGACCGATAAACCGATGAACAGATTGGTCAGCAAATTAATCAGGGCCGTATTTGAACCTACGGCCGCCAGTGAATTATCTCCGGCAAAACGTCCGACCACCACAATATCCGCCGCATTAAACAATAACTGAAGAACACTGGAGCAGACCAGCGGTATGGCAAATATCAGCATCTTTTTCATGATGGGACCGCTGCACATATCCATCTCAAATCTTTTTTCCTGTTTTTCTTCCACAATCAATCATCTTCTCATTTTTATTTAGCTTTTCGACGAAAGGCTACAATGCTTATGATAGCACTTTTAATTCGACCTGTCACCCGATTATTTTTAAAAAAATGAGGACCGTCCAATCCTCTGTGATATGGCGGCCCTCAATCGGTACATCTGCTTATTTTATTAATCTCTGACTTTAATATGCGCTTCACGAAGCTGTTTTTCGGTCACTTCATTTGGAGCGCCGCACATTAAATCCTGGGCATTGCTGTTCATTGGAAATGCAATGACTTCCCGGATATTTTCTTCATTCCGAAGCAGCATAATCATCCGGTCAATCCCCGGCGCCATTCCCGCATGCGGCGGAGCGCCAAACTGAAATGCATTGTAAAGCGCACCAAATTTTTCTTTCAACGTTTCCTCATCATAACCTGCGATTTCAAAGGCTTTTACCATAATATCCAAATCATGGTTTCGCACGGCTCCCGAAGATAATTCCACACCGTTGCATACAATATCATACTGGTAAGCCAAAACCTCCAGCGGTTCCTTCGTCTGTAAAGCTTCCAGACCGCCCTGCGGCATGGAAAATGGATTATGGGTAAAACCGATTTCCTTTGTCTCTTCATCCACCTCATACATTGGGAAATCATTGATATAGCAGAAACGGTAAGCCTTTTCTTCCAGCAGATTCATCCGTTTTCCCAATTCGTCACGAATTTGCCCCGCATATTTGCAGGCCAGTTTTTCCGACGCTGCGATAAAGAAAATCGTATCCCCGGCAGAGAGCCCTGCGATTTCGGCCAGCTCCTTTTTCATATCCTCCGGAATAAATTTATCAATCGGTCCTTTATAGCTCATATCTTCTAAAACTTCCAGATACCCAAGACCGCTCATGCCGATTTCCATAGCAAATTTCAAAAGCTTTTCATGGAAGCCTTTGGACAAATCCCCATGAACCCGAATGGCCCGAACCGTTTTCTTATGGAACGGTTTAAACGTACATCTCTGGAAAAATCCGGTCACATCGATAATGCGCAGCGGATTGCGAAGGTCCGGTTTATCCGTACCGAATTCCAGCATCGCCTGTTTATAGCTGATAACCGGGAACGGAGCTTCCGTCACCGCATATCCCTCCGGTGCAAAGGCTTTAAAGGTTTCTGCAAGGACTTCCTCTCCAACCTTAAATACATCCTCCTGGTCCGCAAAGCTCATTTCAAAATCCAACTGATAGAACTCGCCCGGTGAACGGTCAGCCCGGGCATCCTCGTCACGAAAACACGGTGCAATCTGATAATATTTGTCAAAACCGGCCGCCATCAAAAGCTGCTTATACTGCTGCGGCGCCTGCGGCAGCGCATAAAACTTTCCTTTGTGAACACGGGACGGAACAATATAATCTCTGGCGCCCTCCGGCGAAGAAGCGCAAAGAATCGGCGTCTGAATTTCCGTAAATCCCATAGCCTCCATCTTATTTCGAAGAAAACGGATGACTTTGGAACGGAATAAAATATTATCTTTCACCTTTTGATTTCTCAAATCGAGATACCGGTATCTCAGACGGACGTCCTCGCGAATGTCCTTAGAGGTTGTAATTTCAAAAGGCAAATCCCGGTAAACCTTTCCGAGAATCTCCACCTTGTGAACTTCCAGTTCAATCGTTCCCGTTGCAATCTTCGGGTTATACGTTTCCTCGTCACGCTCCGTAATCACGCCCTCCACGGCGAGGCACTGTTCCTTACGGATGCCTTTAAATAAATCTGTATTTCTGAATACGACCTGAACGACTCCATACATATCTCTCAAATCAACAAAAGATACACCGCCGTGGTCACGGATATTTTCAACCCATCCGGCCAGTTTCACTTCCGTACCGATATCACTCTCACTTACCTGGTTCATTGTTTTCGTGCGATAAAGATTTGACATTTTCCTTCTTCCTTTCTGCTCTGTTCATTCTTGGACTGTGTTCAAAAAAGGACTGTGTGGAGCCGGACTGCAATAAAAAAAACTGCTCATCCTGAAATCTCTTTCAGGACGAACAGTGTATATCCGCGGTACCACCTGACTTACTGTCATAATAACAGTCACCTTCATGACCTGCTGTTTTAACGTTCAGCTCACGGCGCCCCTACTAACCCATACGGACTTTCAGTTTGCAGCTGATAGAGTGTTATTCCTGCAAATTCACTTTACGGGCCTCTCACCATCCCCCGCTCTCTGGAAACGATAATTTACAGTACTTCTCTCCGTCATCGCTTTTTGAGAATTCTATACCTATACTTTAAATTTGTCAAGTGATAAATTTAATTTTGTTTGTGCTGTTTCTTTTTATATGCATGCAGATGAAGGATGTAGCATACCGAAAAGAATACAATGCCGTAAACCGAAGCCGCCGGAACCGCCAGACCGATATCAACCAATGTGGCGCCCGGTTTCAGGCTGAATAAATAGGATAATGGCACTCTGACCAGAAAAGAAGCCGTAATTCCCTGGAGCATTACGGGCATGGTTTTTCCGTGGCCATTAAAAAAGCCAATGAAACTGAAAACAATACAGGTCAGTATCGCCTCCGAACTGTAGCCTTTCAAATATTCCGCAGATTTAGCAATGTATTCCGGATTTGACGTAAACAAAGCCGAAGGCACATCGCCCCGGAAAAAAGCAATGGAAAAAATAAAAACACCGATAATAACGCCAATGCCCATTCCCGTGTACATGGCTTTTCGCGCCCGGTCTTCCCGTCCGGCCCCCACATTCTGTCCGACGAAAGCCGACATAGACTGCATCAGCGACGACGGTACGAGCATGACAAAGGCAATGACCTTCTGGGCAATGCCATACCCGGAAGAAGCTTCCAGCCCAATACCGTTAATAATGGCGCAGAGAATCAAAAAAGAGATATTTGTCAGCAATTCCTGAAAAGCGATAGGTACGCCCGTCTGCAAAAAGAACAGAATTTCTCTGTGAAAGCCGATATCCTTTCTGGACATGGTGAAGGGCAGGTTTTGACGCCGGATAATCACCCATGAGAGGACAACACTGACGGCCTGAGCCAGAATCGTCGCCAGAGCCGATCCGGCCACATTCATGTGAAAAACAGCCACAAAAAGCAAATCCCCGACGATATTTGTCACACAGGCAATGGCTACGAAAATTAAAGGCAGTCTGGAGTTTCCCAGTCCTCTGAAAATACCGCTGATAACATTGTAAGCCACAACAAACACAATGCCCGCACCGCAAATCCGAATATAAACCACCGTCAAATCAAAGGCGGCCTCCGGTGCATTTAACCAGGAGGAAAAGACCGGTGCAAAGGCCAGAAGAAGCGCCATCAAAACGACAGACAGCAGCGAAAAAAAGCATACCGCTCCGCCAATAACCTTTCCGATTCTTTCCGGCTTACGTTCCCCTAAAAAACGGCTGATGACAACCGTCACGCCCATCGTCAGACTTGTAATGACAAAGGTCACCAGATTAATAATATTACTTCCCGTCGCTACTCCCGATATACCCGCGTCCGTTCCAAACTGTCCTACAACCAGCAGGTCCACCGCGCCATACATGGCCTGCAGCACAAGAGCGCCCAAAACCGGTATCATAAAACGCAGCAGTTTTCCGGCAATACCTCCCTGTGTGAAATCATCGGACAAACTATTTTCTCTACTCATTATTTTATCTCCCACCTGTTCTTTTCGTTGAATCCAGTGGTAGATTTTACCATATTTTATCCGCACAGGCAATATGAATTCGCCAAAATAGCCGGCGCATCCTTTTCATTTATCCATTATATTAATTTCTGATACGCTTCACATGTTCTTTGATTAAAACATGAAAATATAACCGTCATCTCATAGTCAGAGTTTGCCTCCATCCAATCAAGAACCGCCGCCGCCGCAATCGGTGCGGCTTCAGCAAGCGGATATCCGTAAACCCCCGTGGATATTGCCGGAAAAGCAATGCTGTGGATATGATATTCTCTTGCAAGTATCAGAGAATTCCGGTAACATTCCGCCAATAAACGTTTATCGGATTCTGTACCGGAATAGACAGGGCCAACCGTGTGGATAACATACTCTGCCTTTAAATGATATCCTTTGGTAATTTTCGCTTCCCCGGTCCGACAACCGTGAAGGGTTCGGCACTCCCGCAGCAGCTCCGGCCCGGCCGCCCGGTGAATGGCCCCGTCAACACCGCCGCCGCCAAGCAGGCTTTTATTTGCCGCATTCACAATGCACTGACAATCCAGTTTCGTGATATCTCCCAAATCAATAAATATATTTTTTCTCGTTGTTTCCTGCATATACCATCACTCCTCAGCTTTAATTGCCCAACGCATTTTCGTAGAACGTGCCCGGCTGTTCCTTGCACATTCTTCGGCCGACGGACGTATCACTTCTTCCGAAATTTCCCGATAGATTCCCTGTTTTTTCAGTTGCTTAAACGATTTTTTCACCAACCGGTCCTCCCCCGAATGGAAGGTCAGGATGGCCGCCCGGCCGCCCGGCGCCAAAGCATCCGGAAGTTTTTCCAAGAACTCATACAACACTTCAAATTCACTGTTCACATCGATACGCAATGCCTGAAATGTTCTCTGGCAGGACTTTTTAACCGCTTCCTTTCGCTCACTCGCCGGAAGGAAGGACAGGGTTTCCTCAATCACATTTTTCAACTGGGTTGTCGTCTCAATCTTCTGGCCGCGCCTTAACCGGGATACCACCGCCCTTGCAATCTCATCTGCATAAGGTTCATCTGAATTTTCAATCAACATTCCCCGAAGTTCCTCCCGGGAAACTTCCTTTAACCGCCCGGCCGCGCTCAACCCTTTTTGCGGATTCATCCTTAAATCCAGGGGTCCTTCGCTCTTATAAGAAAATCCCCGCTCGGGATTATCAATCTGCATGGACGATACGCCCAAATCCGCCAAAACAAAATCAAAAGGTCCGACCTCCCGGGCCACTTCATCAATATCCGCAAAATTTTGCAGCCGCACCGTTAAAATATCCTCGCCATAGCCCAGGCGCTCCAACCGTTCCTTTGTTTTTTTTGACTCAATCGGGTCCACATCCAGAGCATATATATGCCCCTGGGAATTCAGACATTTCAGCATTTCCAGCGTATGTCCTCCATATCCCAGTGTCGCATCCAGGCCTTTTTGTCCCGGCTGAATCTGTAAAAATTCCAAAATTTCTTTCACACAGATGGAAATGTGCATTCCCGCCGGTGTGCTTCCTTTCTGAATAACCTTTGAAATGGTATCCGCATATTTTTCCGGCTGAAGCTCTTTATATTTTTCACTGAATTTTTTCGGATGTGTGCCGGAATACCGTACACGCCGTTTATGTTCCTTTTCCTGACTCACCATTGCCATTTCCTTTCATCCAAACAGACTTAATTGTTCATACGCCGTATGCTTCTGTAGTTCCATCGGCGTTTTATGCAGAGCATATTCCAGAAAATCATCTTCATAAACCCAGGATTCCAGTTCCTTTTCTTCAAGAATCAACGGCATCCGGTCATGAACCTGCGCCACCGAAACATTCGCCTGAGTCGTAAGGATGACGAAGTGATTCCCATCCTCAAAACGGCTGTAAAATCCGGCCATATATAAAATCGGTTTGTCTTTTTCGAAGAATGTGACTTTATTTTTACCCGAATCCCATTCATAAAAACGTCCGGCGGGTATAATACAGCGTCTGTGCAGGACACTGTCCCGAAACGTCTTTTTTTCCAGAACCGTTTCCGCCCGTGCGTTGATGAACAGTCCCTTTTGATGATACTGAGGAAAGCCCCAGCGCATCTCTTCCGCACATAATCCCATTCCGTTTCCGGTCAAAACAACCGCTTTCTGAGATGGATATATATCGCCTGTTTCCTGAACACCTCTATCCGTGCGCATATCATGAACCAGCTTTTTCATTTCATCAAAAACCGAATGATTCACATAATATCTTCCGCACATCAATCTTTCTCCGGATTATTATAGGATTCATAGGATACCATGGCCGCCGCCGGATTCCGCGTCTTTACATGTCTCTCCGGGTCGGCCGGCTCTTTGTCCGTGTATCCAATGGCCAGGATACTGACAGGCTCCAGATTTTCCGGCAGATTAAATTCTTTTGCCAGAACCTCCGGTTTAAAGAAACCAATCCACACGCTTCCCAGACCCAAATCCGCAGCCTCTAACATCATATGGTCCGTCGCTATCGACGCATCAATATCTCCGCTTTGTTTATTATCGAAAGACCGAATCCATGCTTTTTCATGGTCAGCACACACAATGATGGCCAACGGCGCATGATAGATACCTCCGGCCTTTGAAATTTTTTTCAACCCTTCTTCTTCCTGGACAACGATTAACTGTACCGGCTGAAGATTGGCAGCCGTCGGCGCCACATGGGCCGCCTCAATAATCTTTTCCAGTTTTTCCGGTTCCACCTTTTTTTCATTGTAAGAACGCACCGAATATCTCTTCTTTGCTAATTCTAAAAATGTCATCACCAATCGCTCCTCTCTATAAATTCAAATCATTTCGCCTGCAGACTCGGATTGAAGTTTCCTCCAATCCATGTTATTATCATAACACAAAATATCTTTTTAACAAGAACGCACTATTTTGGTATATAGTACCTAAAAAGATAGTGTCTATAAAAATTCAATGAAAGGACGATTCCCATGCCTTTAAATACAAAAACATTTTTCAGCTGCCCGGTGGAGGCAGCGATTCATCTGATTGGCGGAAAATATAAAGCCGTTATTCTCTGGCAATTGAAAGACCAGGTTCTGCGCTACAGCGAGCTTCACAGGCTGGTTCCAAAGGCCACCCCGAAAATGCTCACCCAACAGCTTCGTGAGCTTGAAAATGACAACCTCATCGGACGCACCGTATATCCGGTGGTACCGCCTAAGACCGAATACTACCTAACCGAATTCGGCAAATCCGTCATCCCCATCCTGGACGCCATGTGTGATTGGGGGAAAGATTATCTGGAACAGCAAAATACCGAACCGGTGTGCAGCTCTAAAGCTTCTTTTCCAGACACACAAGCGAAACCCCTTTAATACCGTTAAACACACACGGAACAATGCCCACTTCGCTGTATCCCAATTTTTTATAAAATTTCCGGGCGCGCATATTTTTCTGATTTGTATCCATTCGCAAATATTTGCAGCCATGTTTTCGGGCAAAATCCTCATAAAATAAAACAAAGGCTTTACCATATCCCTGGTTTTCTCCGTGTGGAGATACAACCAGGGTATGTAAAACCATAACTTCCGCATCCTCTGCGTCATATGTCCAGTCGGCCTTTGCATACGAAGGCTCCTGGCTCTGATTCAATCTGGCGGCCGCTACAATACCGCCATTTTCTTCCATTACGTATAAATCTCCGTTTTCTAATGCCGCTTCGGCCGTCTTTCGCGTCGGGTAAATACTCCGTATCCAACCAATAGTCACACGGCCGGCCTCTTCCTCAGTGTGAATGTCATCATAAATCCGGGCAATTTCCGGAATATCTGCCGCTACTGCTTTTCTAATCATAAATGTCCTCCCCGGCGGTCTCTATCCTCCGCCGCCTTTACGGACATTTTAACATAAATCAGGAAAACAGGCCAGATTTTACGGACAACATTCGATAACCCATGCAATAAAATTGGACGTACTGTCTCCGGTGCGTTCTGCTTCAACATGGGCCTGACCCCATACGGTCTCAAAATCCACCGCCACACCATAATTTTTCAGGGCAAGCGCCAGATTAACCTCCGTCGACAATGCCGTGTCACTTTGATTAATTCCTGTACGGATTCTCCAGTAAGGGGCCACCTGAGCGGTTGCATAACCGGCATAATAATCATTGAGATAATATAACGGCGTATACATGTTCATCCGTTCTGTCACAGACGTTCCGAGCGCATCCGTCCGCAGCATATCATCGGCAAATTCATCGCCATAATCCGTATTCTCCAAAAGCTTTGCCATGACCGCATCAAAGTGTTCGCCTTTTCCTTCGCCATCGCCAAACAATACATTTTCTCCCTGAGACTCATCCAGCGCATCAAAGGCTCCCAGGTCTTTAGAAGCTCTTTTTAACGCGCTCACAAAATCCGCAAGACTTGTTATCGACGCCGTATTTGTTTCACTGTCATATATGACCCATTCGGCCTGCTGGTTTAATGCGCGGATATAATCTTCGGCGGTTTCATAAGTCCCTGACAGAAGAATTCCGCCGGACGTTTCATTTCTGTCAATTCCATCCATTTCATAATAGCCGCCCTGTTCCGGGAACTTTTCGTCCGCAAGTTCACCGTCAAAATCCAAACCGTCTTTACCGCCGGGGCCTCTCAATTCTTTTTCACCGTCAAATTTATCAAAATCACCGCCGCGTTCCTCAAATTCCTGAACGCCGCCATCGCCGCCGAAATCTCTGCCAAAATCGCCGCCGCGGCCGCCGCCCGATACCGTGTAAGGGAATGTGGTATCTTCCAGGAAATTGTTCAGAGAGGTTTCAACGACATTTTTCAAATAATCATAATAGCTTCCCGCCTGATAAATTCCCTCCTCGGAAGCCGTCAAAAGCAAAGTGTCCCCATTCTCATCCTGCAGCCCCAGTTCATTAATATACAGCGCAAACTGTTCGGCCATTGCATCGGACAATTCCTGCATATCTTCCGACAGATTTTCTCTGGTCACTCCAAGATTCCATTCATAGGCTTCGTTTGCATAATCTAAATTCGTAATCGGACACCAGCACATAGCGCCCATAACGGCGTCGCTGACACCGCCAACTGCTCCAATGGCTTCCAGATATGGCGTATAGAGTTCACTGTCTCCGGTTGCTCCAAGCAATGCACTTTGCGCCCCTCCGCCGCTCATTCCAAAAGAAAAAATACGTTCCGTACAGCCGGGTATCCTATCTTTGTTATAGCGAATATAACGAATCGCCGCCTTCAAATCCGTCACACCGGCCGGCGCCCCGGCCTCACGTCCGCGGCAGCCTGCATAAATATATACAAATCCCGCGTCCGTATAGGCCGACGTCTGCGAAACATATCCGGTCGGCGCAGCCATCGCCGCATACCCCGGTGTATCCACCGGCAGGACCATCGGCGCTGTCTCTGCCGTATAGCCGCCTACGGTTCCGTCCGGATTCACTTCACAGGTATATGTTCCGTCTGCGTTTTTTGTACCGCTCATATATTTTCCGGGTACATAAACGGCCAGATTTTCATAGGTTTCGTCCGCCGGATTCTCACAATAGACAAGCCCCGACTGCCAATACACATCCGACGCTTCTTCATACTGCCATTGTGTCATATCTATTTTTTCCAGTTGCGTCTCTAAGCCGACGTTTTCTGGCGTTTCTGCCGCTGTCGTTTCCTGACCTTCGGAACTGGCGCACCCGGTCAAAAGTATAGCTCCGGCTAAAAGCATACAGGAAATGGTTCTTTTTAATCTCATACCGCGCCTCCTTCATTAAAGCATAATTATCTATATCCCGCCTTTATTCCAATTCAAACGCCCCCGTATAGAGCTGATAATACTGTCC
>CABUAW010000067.1 GCA_902489645.1 uncultured Lachnospiraceae bacterium
GGCCCATGCCGCACTGAACCTCATCCAGAATAAGCAGAATATCCTTTTCATCACAGATTTTTCGAATTCCCTGAATGAATTCTTTTTTCGCCGGATAAATACCGCCCTCTCCCTGAACGGCCTCAAAGATAATCGCACAGGTCTTATCCGTAATTTTTGATGTCACATCTTCCAAATCATTAAAGTCGGCAAAAACCACATTGCCTATTCCCGGCTGGAAGGCCTCCCGATAATGGGCGTTGCCCGTGACAGAAAGGGCACCCATACTCCGTCCATGGAAGGAATGTTCCATCGCAATAATCTCATGGTCTGTTGTTCCGTCTTTTTTATAGGCGTATTTCCGGGCCACTTTGATGGCGCCTTCAATGGCTTCCGTGCCGCTGTTGGTAAAGAAAACCCGTTTCAGGCCGCTGGCTTTCACCAGCTTATGGGCCGCCTCAGCCATCGGCTCCGTATAATAAAGATTGGAAATATGCATCAATTTATCTATCTGTTTTTTTAAAGCATCTTTATATTCTTCCACATTATATCCGAAAGCATTGACAGCAATCCCTGCCGCAAAATCCAGATATTTTTTGCCGTCGGTATCATAAAGATATACACCGTCGCCGTGGTCGAAAGCTACCGGGAACCGATTATATGTATGGATAATCGCAGATTCCGCATACTCTTTAAATTCATTCGTCACCATTGTAGTACCGTCCTTCCCCTTCGCTCAAAATGGCCGTACCAATACCGCGATTCGTAAAGATTTCCAGAAGCAGGCAGTGAGGAATCCGTCCATCCATAATATGCACACGGGAAACCCCATTGTCAATGGCATCGATACAGTTATTTAATTTCGGAAGCATACCGCCGCCGATGAAACCTTCGTCAATCAAAGCATGGGCATCGTCGATGGTCAGCTCTGAAATCAACGTGGACTTATCTTCCGGGTCTTTATAAACCCCTTCAATGTCCGTCAGGAAAGCCAGCTTTTCCGCATTCACCGCTTTGGCGATGGCACAGGCCGCGTCGTCCGCATTAATATTGTAAGTATTAAATTCTTTGTCCAGACCAATCGGGCAGACAATCGGAAGAAAATCCTTTTCCAGCAAGTCATAGAGGACCTTTGGATTCACATCGGTAATCTCTCCGACAAAACCGATATCTTTGCCATCCGAATATTTTTTCTCAACCGTTAAAAGTCCGCCGTCCTTGCCGCTGATACCGACGGCTTTAACGCCCAGCTCCTGAACCATCTGGACAAGACTTTTATTTACTTTATTTAAAACCATCTCGGCAATTTCCATTGTATCCGCATCCGTCACACGCAATCCATTGACAAAATGAGGTTCCATCCCTACCTTGCCGACCCACCGGCTGATTTCCTTGCCGCCGCCATGGACGATAATCGGTTTAAATCCGACCAGCTTTAACAAAGTAACGTCCTGGATGACCTGCTTTTTCAAGGTTTCATCCACCATAGCGCTGCCGCCGTATTTGACAACAATAATCCGGCGATTAAACCGCTGTATATATGGAAGCGCCTCAATCAGCACCTCCGCTTTTTCAAGATATTTATCCATATCCGTACCCATTTTTTTCACTCCTTCATCTGAAACATACTGCCGACTGGACAATCATTTAGCTGCGGTAATCCGCATTAATTTTCACATAATCATAGGTCAAATCGCAGCCCCATGCCGTCGCTTTGGCGTCGCCCATTTTCACATCCGCAATCGCTGTGACTTCCGGCTCGGAAAGAATTTTTGTCGCTTCTTCCTCACTGTATCCGGTGGATACGCCATTTTCCATAATCTTAATCTTCCCGGCGGCGCTCTCAAAATATAAATCGACGACTTCCGGGTCAAACCAAACGCCGGAATAACCCATAGCGCACAGGATACGTCCCCAATTGGCGTCATGGCCGTAAATAGCCGCCTTCGTCAGACTGGAAGTCACCACGGATTTACTCAGAGTGACCGCATCCTGCTTTGTCTTTGCGCCGACAATTTTCACTTCAAAAAGGGCCGTCGCGCCCTCGCCATCACCGGCAATTTTCCGGCAAAGGTATGTATTTACCGTATTCAACGCCTTTTTGAAAGTTTCAAAATCCTCGCCCTTTTCCGTGATTTCCGGGTTGCCCGCCATGCCGTTGGCCAACAGAAGTACCGTATCATTCGTCGAAGTATCTCCATCCACGGAAACCATATTATAGGTATCTTTAATGTCCTCGCTCAGAGCTTCCTGCAGCAGCTCCCTGGAAATGGCCGCGTCTGTCGTAATAAACCCAAGCATGGTACACATATTCGGGTGAATCATACCGGAGCCTTTACACATGCCGCCCATGGTCACCGTTTTGCCGCCCAGCATAAATTCCACGGCAATTTCCTTTGGCACCGTATCGGTCGTCATGATGGCCCTGGCCGCCGCATGCCCCGCTTCAATCGTATCCGTTTTAATTTCCGCCAGTTTTGCGGAACCGGCTTTTATCCGGTCAATCGGAAGCTGCATACCGATAACGCCCGTGGAAGCCACGAAAACGCTGGTCTCCGGAATATTTAAAATTTCTGCGGCGCCTCTGGCCGTCTTCTGACAATAACCATAGCCCTCCGCACCCGTGCAGGCATTGGCAATACCGGAATTAATGACAACGGCCTGAGCATAAGGCGCATTTTTTACAATTTCCTGGTCCCATTTGACCGGAGCCGCCTTAACCACATTGGTCGTAAATGTGCCCGCCGCCACGCATGGCTGTTGACTGTAAATAAGCGCCATATCCGTCCGGCCTTTATATTTAATTTCTGCTGCTGTCGCAGCCGCTTCAAATCCTTTTGCAGCGGTAACGCCGCCTTCTATCGTCCTCATATTTATCCTCCTTACGGGAACATCGGCACCAGATTCAGCCCTTCGGCCTCATCCAGCCCAAAAATAAGATTCATATTCTGAACCGCCTGTCCGGCCGCCCCTTTGACCAGATTGTCCAAGGCGCCCATCATGACAACACGGTGGGTTCTTGGGTCCACCTTAAAATTGATATCCGTATAGTTGCTGCCCTCCACCCATCGGGTCTCCGGGCACACTCCCGGTTCCAGCACACGGACAAATTTTTCATTTTTATAATATTTATCATAAGCGGCACGGATATCCGCCTCCGTCACCCCTTCGTTCAAATTCGCATAGGCCGTCACAAGAATTCCCCGGTTCATCGGCACCAAATGGGGCGTAAAATTCAGCAAAAGCGTTTCGCCGGCCGCATAGCCGAGCTGCTCTTCAATCTCCGGCGTGTGACGATGACTCGTAACGCCGTAGGCTTTGATATTTTCATTGACTTCACAGAACAGATTATCCACTTTGGCTCCCCGTCCGGCGCCGGAAGTCCCCGATTTCGCATCAATAATGATGGAATGGGTGTCGATTAAGCCTTCCTTAACCAACGGATAGGCCGTTAAAATCGAGCAGGTCGTATAACAACCCGGATTGGCAATCAGCCGCGCGCCTTTAATAGCTTCCCTGTTGATTTCACAGAGACCATAGACGGCCTCCGGAATAAATTCCGGCGACGCATGTTGAATACCGTACCACTTTTCATAGGTTGCCACATCTTTTATACGAAAATCCGCACTCAAATCAATAATCTTTACTTTATTCAGAACCTCTTCACTGACAAGGGAAGCGCAAAGCCCCTGCGGCGTCGCCGTAAAAATCACATCCACAGCCTCCGCCAGTTCCTCCAGGTTATCGTCCTTGCAAACGTCTCCCACAATCTCGAACATATTTCGGAATACATCATTATATTTCTTATCTATATAGCTTCTGGAACCATACCAGACAATTTCCACATCTTTATGGCCAAGAAGTAATCGCACAAGCTCCTGTCCGGCGTATCCGGTCGAACCAATAATCCCTGCTTTAATCATAGGTATTTCCCCTTCTTTCTGAAATGTCTTTTCCTATAATAATACAATTTAGGAAAGCTGTAAAGGCCTATTTTTAATAAATATTTATGTTTCGTTTAAAATATACATTATTTATGCATATTTTAGGCGTTAAACTTATAAAAATGCAAAAATTTCAAAAAAGATATTGATTTTTATAAAGAAGTGTTGTATATTATGTGAGGACTACAAAAAACATGAAGATAAAATAGAATTTCAGGAGGTCATTATTTATGAAAGAAAAAGTCATTTTAGCCTATTCCGGTGGTTTGGATACGACAGCAATCATTCCATGGCTGAAAGAGAATTTTGATTATGAAGTTATCTGCTGCTGCATCGACTGCGGCCAGGGTGAAGAATTGGACGGTCTTGAAGAACGCGCGAAATTATCCGGCGCTTCCAAATTATATATCGAAAACATTATTGACGAATTCTGCGACGAATATATCGTTCCATGTGTACAGGCCGGCGCTGTCTACGAGAATAAATATCTCCTTGGTACATCCATGGCCCGTCCGGTTATCGCAAAACGTCTTGTAGAAATCGCACGAAAAGAAAACGCTTCCGCTATCTGCCACGGCGCTACGGGCAAAGGCAACGACCAGATTCGTTTTGAGCTGGGTATCAAAGCTCTGGCTCCTGATTTAAAGATTATTGCTCCATGGCGGATGACCGACGTATGGACGATGCAGTCCCGTGAAGATGAAATCGAATACTGCAAACAGCACGGTATCGACCTTCCATTTGACGCCAGCCACAGCTACAGCCGTGACCGTAACTTATGGCACATCAGCCATGAAGGTCTGGAGCTGGAAGACCCGGCCAACGAGCCAAACTATGACGACCTTTTAGTTCTCGGCGTAACCCCGGAAAAGGCTCCGGATGAAGCGGAATATGTGACAATGACTTTCGAAGCCGGCGTTCCGAAAACCTTAAACGGACAGGCTATGAAGGTTTCCGAAATCATTGCCGAATTAAATAAACTCGGCGGCAAACACGGTATCGGCATCGTTGATATCGTAGAAAACCGTGTCGTTGGTATGAAATCCAGAGGCGTTTATGAGACACCGGGCGGAACCATTTTGATGGAGGCCCACGACCAGTTGGAGGAACTGGTTCTCGACCGGGCAACTATGGAAGTCAAAAAAGATATGGGCAACAAGATGGCTCAGATTGTTTACGAAGGAAAATGGTTCACCCCGCTTCGTGAAGCTGTTCAGGCCTTTGTGGAATCCACACAGAAATATGTGACCGGTGAAGTAAAATTCAAGCTTTACAAAGGAAATATCATCAAAGCGGGAACTACCTCCCCATACTCTCTGTACAGTGAATCCCTAGCTTCCTTTACAACCGGAGAGCTGTATGACCACCATGACGCTTCCGGTTTCATCACTCTGTTCGGACTTCCATTAAAGGTTCGTGCCATGATGCTGGCTGAAAACGAAAAAAACAAATAATCATTGAAGAAATCTTGACAAATAAAAACGCTCTGCCTTACAATACATGGTAGAGCGTTTTTGCTTCAAGTTGGAGGGAATACAGATGCGTTTTACGACCCATATTGTTTCTACAAATAAAGTACATAAAGAACCGAAACCCCTGTCCCGGAATTTACAGTATATTTTATTGACACTGGCTCCCGGATATTTTCTATTTTGGGGATTATTACTGCAGCCCTTTCCTGAGATGGTACGGGGGCTTTTGAAAATTTTTGTTGAACCTGATTTTCTGATTACGGACTATGTCGCCGTCGGCGGGGCCGGAGCCGCCCTTGTCAACGCCAGTCTTATTACCATCATGTGCATCATCCTTATGTATATTCTCGGCATGAACATTGAAGGCAGTTCCATTGCTGCTCTTTCCCTTATGCTCGGCTTCTCTTTATTCGGAAAAAACCTTGTCAATATATGGTGCATCATTCTTGGCGTTTTTATTTATGCCAAATATCACAAAACCCATTTATCCAATTATTTATATATAGGCTTTTACGGGACAAGTCTGTCTCCGATAATTACCCAGACGGTTCAGTTCGTAAATTTTTCCCTTCCGATTCGTCTGGCTATAAGCCTTCTCGTCGGCATCATCATTGGTTTTGTCATGCCGCCGTTATGCGCGCATCTTTATAATACACACAAAGGCTACTCGCTTTATAACGGAGGCTTTGCCGCAGGTATTATTGCAACCGTCATCATCTCCGTATATAAATCTTTCGGACTGGCGCTGGAGAGCCGAAAGCTGTGGGCCACCGGCTATAACCTTATTTTTTCCGAGATACTTATCTCTTTCTTTGCCATCCTGATTTTTGTAGGCGCGCTGACCGACCGGAATGCTTTTCGCAAATACTGGAATATATTAAAATATCCGGGTCTTGGCGGCACGGATTTTACCGCCAGTGAAGGATTCAGCGCCACCTTAATCAATATGGGTATTAACGGCATATTCTGTACATTGTATCTTATTATTATCGGCGCCGACTTAAACGGAGCCAGCATCGGAGGTATTTTTACCGTTGTCGGCTTCTCGGCTACGGGAAAAACGCTTCGCAATATTGCGCCGATTATGCTCGGCATAACACTTTTGGCCGCCCTTTCCGGCAGTTATACGGTCACCGACCCGGCCGTGGTTCTTGCTCTCATGTTCGGTACAACCATTGCGCCGATTGCGGGCCAATATGGCTTTTTTGTCGGTATTCTCGCCGGCTTCCTCCACGCCGCCGTTGTCCTGAATATCGGTGTCGTCTATGCCGGAATGAATCTGTATAACAATGGTTTCGCCGGAGGTGTCGTCGCCTCCTTCCTTGTTCCGATTATCAAATCCATCCAGAACAGGCAGGCGAAAGTCAAAGGTATTTTATAAGCACTTAAACTTACGAAAATGTCCACCGGAAACTTCCGATGGACATTTTCTCTTAGGAGAGGGACATACATTCGAACCCATGACGAATATGTACCCTACGATAATATGAATTTGCCTGGTGAACTCAATACAAAACTGTATCTTGTATATATTATAAGAAGTTCTTCGCCAATTCTCAATGAACTCTTCTTGATTCACATTTCCTTTTTAATTCAATCGGTTTCAACAAGATTCCATCCGCATCTCAGGGTCCTTCCCTTGACAACTCCCCGTAAATAATTATATATTTTACCCATAGGTTGCTTACAAATTGCTTACAAATTAGGGGGAAAAGCAATGACTGCTTATGGAAATTTACTAAAAACACTGATTAATCTTTCAGATTCGAAATTGTCTTTTATTTCCGATAAAATCGGATATGACGTATCCTACATCAGTAAATGGTGTACTCAGGACAAGCTGCCAACGGCAAAAGCGTCGACACAGATTAATCAGAGTCTCGCCGACTGCTTTACACAGGAAATCATCCGTCAGAATCACCTGGACACGTTTAAGAGAATCTTCTCCATTCAAGCTTCTGAGGAATCGCTTTACTCTGTTCTATATAATCTTTTACAGGATGCCTACCACACGTCCGGCCAGGAGCGCTCCGATAATTCAAACATTCAATTTTTATCAAAACACAAGGAGATACACCACTTTTTCAGCCATGTATTTCCGGAAATGCTGGAAACCTATCACGAGCCGCTGGAAATTTTCTGCACGCTGGAAATCTGTTCATTTATCCGTGATGACCTGAACATTTTTCCAAATAACTGGAAACCGTCTTTTGATATACATATAAAAATGGCGCTCGACAATGAATCCATGATAAGCGGTAAAAACGATTATATGAAATCCCTTTACTACTTTATCAATTCCCGAAGCCATATCTATTTCGATTTTTATGACAATATGCATGTACATTCCATGAACGCCATTATTGTAAAAAACCATATGGCCATTATATGCGTTCTGAGCGAAACACATAAAATACTGGCGGCAACAATCATTGACGACCGCACAAAGGCCAATGAAATGCTCTTCCATGTCATGCCATCATTTAAAAATGAGAATCTTTTATTGAAATCCTCCCATCTGAACGATTTCTGCCGCAACAATCATTACATAAATTTTTATACAAAAGAACGATATCTCATCTTTCTTACCAAGGGATTTGAGTTTTTCCTTCCTGAGCCTTGTTGGGAATCCATTCTTCAAATGACGCTCCGTCAGAATAAAAGCTCATTCGCCTTAATCAGCCAGATTCAGGTTACCTGGGAAGAAATTTTTGAAAAAAGCGCCATTGAATTTTATCTTCTGAAATCTTCATTGAGCCGTTATATTGAAAACGGCGAAATTATTTTCGCCTGTATTTTCTATACAATGACGCCGGAAGAAAGAAAGCTTCATATCCGAAATACATTGGATATCTTAAAAAGGAACCCGAATATCCGGTTTCATGTGATTGATGACGAATCGACGCCAACTTTTCCGAAGGACTTACATACCTCTCTGTATTGCAACCGGACAAGAATTTTCCTGAAAAATACGGGTCTTTCTCACAAAGACGGCGGTCCGATGTATTATACGCTTCATTCGAAACAGGTTTTAAAACGCACAGAGGAATTTTTTGACGAACTCAAATCGATGCCTTACTGCTATACCTATACGGCCGAAGAGGTGCTGGCTTTCTACGAAAAATATGCGACTTTAATCGACCGTATGATAGATTTAGGCCAAACGAAAAATGATTAATCCCCTATCCGACGCAATCAAGGATGATTTTTACGGCAAATCCTCCCCGGATACTATGGGCAATCACAACTTCTCCATGATGGGACGCGGCAATCTGCTTCACGATACGAAGTCCGAGGCCATGCCGCTGTTCCATCGTATTTTCATCACAAACCATGTAATGCGGTTGATGGTTCAGCGCTTCCATCTGAGCGTCCGAAGCCCCCACGCCATCATCCTCCACACAAATCACGCATTTTCCCTCTTCTTTCGTCACGGAAACATAAATCTGACAGCCATTTTCATTGTGATTCATACAATTTTGTATCAAATTCGAAACGGCCCGTTTCATTAAATCTTTATCGGCCTGTATCCGGCAAACCTCCAAACATTCCTGTGTTTCCCAGACCATCGGATATTTTTCATCAATATCCATATTGATAAAATCCACGACAACCTGGCGCACGATGGCCACCGCATTTTGCATACAGACTTTGACCGGCTGCATATTATATTCCAATTTGGAGGACAAATTTAAATCGTTAATCAGATTCCTCATTCTCTCACTCTGTTTCAAAATGACCGAAGCCTTCGCCCGCTGCTCCCGGGTCAGCCGTTCATCCGACTGGAGCTGTCCGGCACAGCCCATAACCATAGACAAAGGGGTGCGTATATCGTGGGAAACCCCGGCAATCCAATTGGCTCTGGCCATTTCCTTCTTCCTTAACTGGTAATTTCTGGTTTGAAGCACCTCGGACGTCCGGTTGATACTTGCGGCCAACTCAGAAAGCAGTCCCTTTTCCCGGATATGTACGGCTTCCCCCATCGATAAAGCCTGAATACCTTCGGTGATTGGCCTTACCGATTTTAGCAGCGCTGAATTTGCAGCCATATAAATAAGAAAAACCGCCGCTCCATTCACGGCCAGTACAATAACCACTGTTTTCGGAAGATTTTTAATCATCTGATAATCCCAGCTCGGCCACATATGTTTCCAAAAGCTCTCTTTCGGATATCCCAAAACCATCAGTCCGCCCTCTGACTGTCCTGTAAATGTGGGATAGCCGTCAATATATCCTCTGGTTAGCCCTGCAATATCCGACAGGGAATAGGTCATCGGCACCGTATCCGGAAGATTCTCCGTTTTCCACACCACCCGCCGGGTATCATCGTCAATATAAATTGCCCATACACCGCTGTTTTTCAATTCTTCGGATACTTCATCCGGCAAAGCATATCCATTCTCTGTTTTTTTCAGGGCAGCCGCCGCTTCCTCGGCTGTCATCCACGGATAAGCGTTCATCGCCTGTTTCGTCATCACACACACAAACAATATCACATTTAAAACGACAAGCAATGTAAAACTGAATAATAATATACGAATACAACGGCGAATCAGTTTCGGAACACTTTTCATGTTATTTTCCCTCCACAATTAATTTATATCCCAACCCTTTCACCGTCATCAGAGATACCGGAGCCGAAGGATTTTCCTCAATTTTTTCACGGATACGCCGTATATGGGCCATCAGCGAATTGCCATAGCCGAAAGGATTTTCTCCCCAGACCGCTTCGCAAAGGGCATCGATGGTGACAATCCGCCCGGACGCGCGATACAGCGCAGACAAAAGCGCGTATTCCTTTGCCGTCAATAAAATATGCTCTCCATTTTTGATGACTTCCGCCCGCTCAAAATCAATGGTACTTCCGTGAAGCTTTACGAGAGATTTTTCCTCTTTATAGCTTCTTCGCAAAATAGCTGTGACACGAAAAATCAACTCCCTCGGCAAAAAGGGTTTGACGATATAATCATCGGCTCCCAAACCAAAACCCCGGAATTTATCTTCATCTTCCCCCCTGGCCGTCAAAAATAATACGGGATAATCCGCCCTCCGCCTCAGCGCTTCCATCAATGAAAAACCATCCCCATCCGGCAGCATCACATCCAGAATCGCCAGTTCCGGCAAAAAGGCCGCCGCCTCCGCCAAAGCCTCTTTCACGCTCCCTGCCGTCCGTATATTGTCAAAGCCCTCCGCTTTTAAAATCGACGCTACCATATTTAATAAATCCCTTTCATCATCCACAAGTAAAATCCGCTTATTTTTCAAATAGTCCTTCGCCATAGATTTCCCTTCTTTCTATATTTAAGTATATCACAAAAAGTCCGCACACCTTCCGATATCCGGGCAAATGTAAGGTAGATGTAAGGTAGAGAGAACGTTCCCGCAAGGTAAAGCATTTAAACTGAGTACATAAAGAAATTCGAATATTAAAAAAGGAGGAGATTTTTATGAATATGATTGAGACTAAAAATCTGACGAAAACCTACGGCAATTTCACAGCCGTTTCCAACCTGAATCTGCACATTCCCGAAGGCAGTGTCTACGGCTTTTTAGGTCCTAACGGCGCCGGAAAATCCACCACTATGAAAATGTTTCTCGGCCTTACACGCCCCAGCAGCGGTGCATTTATTATCGACGGAAAACATTATCCGGAAAGGCGGATGGACATTCTTAGAGAAATCGGTTCCTTTATCGAGTCCCCCGCTTTCTACGGAAATTTAACCGGCGAAGAGAACCTGGACATTATCCGAAGGATTCTGGGACTTCCAAAGTCCTCGGTCTCCGAAGCTCTGGAGCTTGTCGGCCTGACCCAATGGCGCAGACGCCTGGCCAAAAAATATTCACTGGGCATGAAGCAGCGTCTCGGACTGGCCGGCGCCCTAATCGGCCAACCGCCCATTCTTATTCTGGATGAGCCAACCAATGGCCTGGACCCGGTGGGAATTCACGAAATACGTACGCTCATCCGCTCTTTACCATCACAGTTTGATTGTACTGTCCTCGTATCCTCTCATCTGCTCTCAGAGATTGAATTAATGGCTGACAATATAGGTATCCTCAATCATGGCCATTTGCTGTTTGAAGGAACGCTGAATGATTTAAAGAAAGGCGCCGCATCCCGAGGTTATCCAACGGATAATCTGGAGGATACCTTCCTAGCGCTGATTGACTCAGATAACCGGAGAAGAGGTGTCCGGGCATGAGCTATGTTTTGGAATGTAGAAAAATCAAACGTACCGGACTGATTCCTGCTTTTCTTTGCGGCGGTCTTATAACAGCTCTTATCCCGATACTCAATATGGCCTTTCGCTCAGAAATATATATTTTCCAAAGCGCCTCGCCGTTACAAATCTTACTGGATGCCAACTGGCAGATGATGGCTATGCTGAATATGCTTCTCGTCATCTCCGGAGCCTGTGTGATGTACCACATTGAATATGCGGATAACGCCATCCAGAGAATATCCGCTTTGCCCTTTCATGAAAGTCATTTATATTTGGGAAAAGCCCTTGTCCTCACCATTCTCGGCGCCCTGTCACTTTTTATTGAAATCATGGCGCTGGCCTTCTGCGGCCAGCACTGGTTTTTTTCCGGCATACCTTCATATACGGCCTTCTGCGCGGAAATATTGGCCAACTACGGTTATCTCTTATTATTGATGCTTCCCGTCATTTTATTATCGTTACTGATTGCGTCGGCATGCAGGAACCTGTGGATTTCTCTGGGAATCAATGTGATTTGTATTTTTACAGCCACCATGCTTCCTGCCAAAAATTTGATTTTGTCCCTCTTTCCATTTGCCCTGCCCTTCCAGACATGGAGCCGCACGGACATCCATGCGGACATTCATTTTATGGTTGGCGCTGTCATTGAAATTGGAATTATTGGAATCGTCGAATGGACTTATTTAAAAATTCGGAGGTGTTTTAGATGAATTGTTTTTCGCTTATCGGCATTGAATTTAAAAAAATACGCCGTTCTAAAATTTTATGGATTTTATTTGCCGCCGCCATTATTCTCTGGCTGCCTTCAATTCTTAATGCACATATGAACTTTGAAATGCAGGATGTGGGTATCTCTCCCCAAGACAACTTCCTCATACAGGGCTTTATGGGTATGGCGTGGTTTATGTTTCCTGCAAGCATCGCTTTAAATACGGTGCTGTTAAATCAAACGGAACGAAATAACCGGGGACTTCTGAAAATGCTGTCCCTGCCTGTCCGCCCAGCCCAACTATGTCTGGCAAAATTCATCCTTCTGCTCGGTCTGACTGCCGTGCAGATTTTCATGTTCACGGCCATGTATTTTGTCAGCGCGGCCATCGCATCACAAACCCAGGGATACCCATTCCTGTTGCCGCCTTCAACCGTCATTACAAAGGCCGGACTGCTCTATGTGTCTTCCATTCCGATGACCGGCTTTTTCTGGCTGTTATCCGTCTGCATACAGACGCCGGTTTTTTCAATCGGTCTGGAATTGGCCTCTATTGTGCCCTCAGTTTTCATAATCAACACAAAGACCTGGTTTGCCTACCCGATGTGTTATCCGTTTTATATCATCACGGCAGAATACGGACGCATCG
>CABUAW010000068.1 GCA_902489645.1 uncultured Lachnospiraceae bacterium
CGCCACATTCCCGCGGACACAACGCACATTCCCTATACCATTTTTTCCAATTCATCGATTTTCCGCCGTCCTCTTTTCCTGAAATCCGGAGAATATTTTTAAAAATCCAGGGATTTCAAAATTTTACGCAGGAAAACTACGCTCAATAAAATTGCCGTTATTTCCGCCAGTGGAAATGCCAGCCATACAAGATTTAAGTTTCCGGTTTTCGAGAGCAGATAAGCCACCGGAATCAAAACGACCAACTGACGTCCCATCGAAATAAACATACTGTAAATGCCGTGCCCCAGCGCCTGAAGCATGGAAATACCGATAATATTAAATGCCGCAAAAAGGAAGCTGATGCTGATAGTCCGCAGTGCAGGAATTCCAATCGAGAGCATGGACTCCGAGGCATTGAATAATTCTAAAAGTACCTTCGGACAAAGCTGGAAGACCATCAGGCCAATGAGCATCATACCAAACGCATACATCATGGCCAGCTTCATTGTTTTCATAATGCGCTGCTTTTGCTTGGCGCCATAATTAAAGGCAATGATTGGCACCATGCCGTTATTTAAACCAAATACGGGCATAAATACGAAGCTCTGTAATTTAAAGTATACACCAAACACGGCCGTAGCTGTCGATGAAAACGACATGAGAATTTTATTCATGCAGAAAGTCATGACAGAAGCAATACTGCTCATGATAATCGACGGCAGGCCGACGGAATAAATCCGGCCGATAACCTCTTTATCCGGTTTCATAGCGCTTAGTCTGAGCTGAATATCCGTATTCTTTGTCACATTCATCACCGCACTGATAATCATGGCGATAATCTGTCCGATAACTGTCGCCAGCGCCGCCCCGGCCACTTCCATTTTTGGAAAACCGAACCAGCCAAAAATCAAAATCGGGTCCAGAATAATGTTGATGACCGCGCCGGAGCCCTGGGTAAACATCGTATAAAATGTCCGCCCCGTGGCCTGAAGCATCCGGTCAAACGCAACCTGCAAAAACATGCCAAAAGACAAAATACAGACAAAAAATACATAATCCCGCCCATAGGCAATAATCTCCGGAATATCCGTTTGGAGCTTGTAGAACAGCTCCGTGCCGGTCAGTCCGAAAATAAGGAAAACGAGATAGCTTGCACAGGCCAGAAACACACTGTTATTGGCGGCTTTATTCACCATCTTCTGATTTTTTTCACCAAGACTCCGGGACAGCAGGGCATTGCTGCCGACGCCGGTACCCACCGCCACGGATATCATTAAATTCTGAATAGGAAAGGCCATTGAAACGGCCGTCAACGCATTTTCATTAATCTGAGATACAAATATACTGTCTACCACATTGTACAATGCCTGCACAAGCATGGATATAATCATAGGTATGGACATGGTCACCAGCAGCCGGTTGACCGGCATGGTTCCCATTTTATTTTCCTGCACCGTTTTTTCTTCTTGCCGCATCTTCCGCTCCTCCAAAAACTCCTCGAATCATGTTCTCTAAAATATCTGCCGTCAAATCCAGACCGATGCTTGTATTCATACAAGCGTCGAAGTTATGGTAATCCCCAAAACGATTCATTGTAAAGTGATTATAGTAATCGCTCCGCTTTCTGTCTATCTTCTTCACGTAGTTTGGCATATTTTCCGGATTTTCCCCATAAACCGTACGCACCCGTTCCATACGCTCTTCCAGCGGCGCATAAATAAAAAAGCTCAGCACGTTATCCCTGTCTCTCAGGATGTAATCTCCGCAGTTGCCGACAATAACGCAGGAGCCCTTGTCCGCCAACTGGCTGACAACCCGCGTCTTTGCCAGATAAATCTGGTCAGAAAGCGGCCGCTCCTGAGTGGACATATAAAGATTATAAAGAAAACTGGACGTTTTCTTCTCCTGCCATTCCTCCACCGTTTCACGGGTAAATCCGCTTTCTTCCATCAACATGTTAATAATTTCCTTATCGTAAAAGTCGATGCCCAGACGCTCTGCCAATGCCTGACCAATCAGGCGGCCGCCCGAACCATACTCCCTGCTAATCGTAATTACAAAATGTTTCATAACCATCGCCTCCTCTTTACAATCGCAGGAGCCATGATTTTTAAACCACAGCTCCAAAATTTCAGGTTTTTAATATTATATGCCCAGATAATATCCCTGAGACAATATGGATTCGGTACGTGAAAGTACCTCCTTCGCCTCATCGTAGTTTTGTTTTGCCAGAGCCGCAATCAGATAATTCGTCAGACACAGGGGCGCTGCAAAGGAATTTTTATAGGTCACGCTGGAAATGGCGCAGGGCAGAATCACGTCGCCATAGCTGCTCACCGCGCTGTAATTCATACTGGTAATTAATATTACCTTCGCACCATGCTCCCGAAGCCACGAAATCATCGTCGCCGCCACCTTAGAATATCTCGGGAATAAATAGGCAATACACACGTCGCCCTCCCCGGCTCCGACAATCTCCTCCGGATAAATCATTCCTATGGACTGAATCAAATTTACATGCTTTTTTATCTCCCCAAGCTGGGAAGCCATGTAATGGGCTACGGCAAAAGAACTCCGCATACCAAGGACATAAATATTTTTTGCACCGGAAACAATCTCAATCGTTTTCCTTAAATCCTCATCTCTCTGTACTTCTAATGTCCTTCGGATATTTTTCATATCATTTTCAAAGGACGCCCTCAGTAAATGATTATCTGAAATCGGCGGCATATCGGCCAGCCGTCCCGGCAGCGATTCCCTCTGTTTTAATTCCGCCTGGATATCTCTCTGCATCTCGGAAAACCCTTTATATCCCAAAGCTCTGGAAAAACGGATAATGGTCGTCGTGCTGACATCGATTTTTTCCGCAAGATTTTCCAGTGTGCTAAAGGCGAACTCGGTCATATGGTCGGTTAAATAGTTGGCCGTCAGCTTTTGGGAATGGGTAAAAGAATCAAAATGCTGATTGAGATTTGTCAAAAAATCTGACATCTTTTAGGTCTCCTTTCAGATATACCTCATCATCCGGCTAAGTTCAGCGTCATGAAGTATAGATAGATTGTATCATTTAATACATTGAGTGTCAATTTGGCGATTTAATATTCTACCTTCCACATATATCTTCGGGTATTATAGTCTTTTTTAATCGCATAGGATAACTGTCGCATGTAGACATTATTTAAAATCGGCGAAAAAAGGATATGGTTAAAATATTCGTTTACCGAGTCCTTTATCCGGTGAATTCCCAATGCTTCAGCGTCCAGAATATATACTTTATCTCCGCCGTATCTCTTCAAAAATGCAACGGCCCTCTCGTCTGCCGGGCGTGTCCGTCCAAAGGCCACCAGCAAAAAGACTGAGGTCTGCCTGTCCAATACTTCAAAAGGTCCATGAAAAAACTCACAGCAGTTGACCGTCGGAGAATCTATTTGAAGCATTTCTTCGATGTTACAAATGGAAAATATGTAGGCGGAACCCCAGGCCGGGCCGCTGCCCATAACATAAATCGTCTTTTCATTTTTATTTTGTTCAGCCCATTTTTTCGCCAGAGGCGTCGTATGCTCCACCGCCTTCCGATAAATATCATCGACCATATCAAAGGCTTCCATAGCATCCTCATAATTGTCATACCCTTCTGTCAACGCCACCAGTGTCATCGCAATCATCAGACCGATACTTGAATTCACCCTTTCCGTCCGGCTTTCATCAAGCGCAATGCTTTCATACTTGATGTTATAATCACAAATCTGTGTCAGTTCCGATTCCAGCACGTACAGACCGATAGTTACCGCCCCTCGCTCCTTGGCAATCCGCGCGGCTTCACATGTCTCTTTGGTCACCCGCATTGAACAAATAACCGCCAGCGTATTTTCTCCCACAAACTTCGGCACGGCATACACAAATTCATTGCTCGTAAAGGACTGGGAGCGCAAATTCCGGCTCTCTCTGTCCATAAAATACTGGGCCGGATAGAAACCGCCATTGGAACCGCCGGCCGCAATCCACACCACATTCCGGATGCTTCCCGCACTTTCTCTGTCTCTTAAAACGTCCTGAACTATCGCTCTCACTTCTTCTTGAATCGTCATTTTTATACCCCTTCCCCTTCACTTATTATAATACGTGTTAATACATTATATCACAAAAAGGGTGCCGTAAAACTATTCTGTTTCAATAATTTTACGACACCCAAACAGCTCTAATTTTCTTTTACGTTTTTATGATAAATGTACCACAGGCCTTTTAAGAGTAAATCCGGGTCATAAATGATTTTCCTCCGGCAAAAAGGCACGATAACCCCGGCAATACCGCCGGTGGCCAGTACCGTCACCTCACATCCGAGTTCCTCCTCAATCCGCCCGATTAAACCGTCTACCATAGCCGCATTTCCGTAAATCAAACCGCTCTGCATACTTTCAATGGTATTTTTTCCAACCATATGCTTTGGTTTTTCAAAACGAATATAAGGCAGTTGGGACGTCCGCTCTGTCAAAGCATCCTGAGAGATTTTAATTCCCGGCATTATCAATGTTCCCAGATAAGAACGCTTGCCATCCACAACGGAGCAGGTCGTCGCCGTCCCCATATCAAATATGGCAATTGTCCCCGAATGTTCCTCAGTGGCCGCTACCGCATCCACCACCAAATCCGAACCGAGACTGGCCGGATGGTCTGTCGCAATACGGATGCCGGTGCGAATACCGTGACCGACAACCAGCGGTACCAGCCCGGTCATCAGACGCAGCCCTTCCCGGACCACATCGGTAAGCCCCGGAACGACCGAAGATATGATAATTCCATGAACACCCTCCAGAGTAATGTGATAAATGTCCAAAAGAGTTTTTAATTCAATCATAAATTCCTCTTTTGTTTTCTGCCGGTCACTCCGTATTCTGCCGGAAAAACAAACCTTCCTCTGCTCATCCATCAGGCCAATCACAATATTGGAGTTTCCGATATCCACTGCTGCAATCATGGGCCATCCCTCCTTTTAGGTATTCTTCGTTTCCCACAGCGCTTTCAGCGCGTCAAGAAGGCAATCGGCCGCCGCTTCTTTGGACAGCATCGGCAAATCCTCTACCCCATTTTTACTAATAAGGCTGAGATGATTTGTATCTGTCCCAAACCCGGCGCCCGCCTCTTTCAGACAGTTTGCCGCAATCATGTCCGCATTTTTTTTGTTGAGCTTTGCCGCCGAATTTTCCAAAACGTCCCTGGTTTCCATGGAAAATCCGCAGAGTACCTGATTTTCTTTTTTATGCTGTCCAAGCCATGCAAGAATATCCTGAGTCCGGTTCAAAGCCAGCGTTATATCGCCGTCCTTTTTCTTAATCTTATCTTCCGCCGTCTGTACCGGCGTATAATCGGCGACGGCCGCCGCTTTAATGATAATATCCTGACTCTCCCACCGCTCTTTTACAGCCTCAAACATATCCTCCGCCCGAATCACCGGAACAACCTGCACAAAAGGCGGCGGTGTCAGCGCCACCGGGCCGCTGACCAGGGTCACTTCGGCGCCCCTAAGCATCGCCTGGCGGGCAATGGCATAGCCCATCTTTCCCGTAGAATGATTGGTCAGATACCGTACCGGGTCCAGAGGTTCCTGCGTAGGCCCCGCAGTAACCAGAATTTTCCGTCCCGCCAAATCCTTTTCATGGGCTATTTCCCGGACAATATAGTCGAAAAGCACGTCCTCCGAAGGCATCTTCCCGTCCCCAGTCGTCCCGCAGGCCAGATAACCGTTTTCCGGCGGAATGATGATTTTTCCGTAACCGGCCAGACGAACCAGATTATCCTGAACGACCGGATTGTGGAACATATTCACATTCATAGCCGGGGAAACAATGACCGGACATGTCATTGCCAATACCGTCGTACTCAGCATATCGTCGGCAATCCCGTAAGCCATTTTGGCAATAATATTCGCTGAGGCCGGAGCCACAAGCATCACATCGGCCCGGCTGGCTAAGGATACATGGGCAATATTAAACTGAAAATTCCGGTCAAAGGTATCCACCATACATTTATTGCCTGTCAATGACTCAAAGGTCGTCGGATGGATAAAGTTCGTCGCGTTTTTACTCATAATCACATGGACGTCCGCATGCTGTTTCACAAGGCGGCTGGCCAGTCCCGCAATCTTATAGGCCGCAATGCTTCCGGTCACACCGAGTACGACCGTCTTTCCTTTCAGCATCTATTTCACCTCATCCATTTCAGACAAAAGTCCGTGTTTTTCATAACAGGTAATCCGTTTCACCTTATTCGCATCGTCTACAAAGACGACCTTCGGCGCATATTCGGCCATTTCCTCCGGCGTCATACCTGCATAGCACATGATAATGATTTTATCACCCACCTGCAACATCCGGGCCGCCGCACCGTTCAGGCAAATCATACCGCTGTTTCGCTCTCCGGCGATAACATATGTCTCAAACCGCTGGCCGTTATTAATGTCTACAATCTGTACCTGCTCATATTCACAAATGCCTGAGGCCTCCATCAGCGCCTCGTCAATCGTAATACTTCCCACATAATCCAGTTCTGCCTGAACCACCGTTGCCCGGTGAATTTTTCCTTTTAACATTGTCATTATCATATCCGTCTACTCCTGTATAAAGTTATCAATCAATCGCGTCTTTCCGATAAATACGGCAATGGCCACCAGAACCGGGCAGTCCACCGTATGATGAATCTCTATCGTATCCCATTTGACCATTTCCACATAGTCAATCCGCGCCAGAGGCTCTTCGGAAATGATTCGTTTCATTTCGTCAAGCACCTTTTCGCCGTCCTTCTCGCCGGACTGAATCATGGCTTTTCCGGCGTTAATCGCACGGCTTAAAACCAGTGCGGCCTGCCGTTCCTGTGCGGACAAATAGGTATTTCTGGAGCTTTTTGCCAGGCCGTCAGCCTCACGGATAATCGGACAGCCGACAACCTCCACATTGATATTCAAATCCCGGACCATCCGTCGGATAACCGCCAATTGCTGGGCGTCTTTTTCACCAAAGTAAGCCCTGTCCGGTGTGGCAATATTAAAAAGCTTATTCACAACCGTACATACGCCCCGGAAATGAATCGGACGGCTTTTCCCGCAAAGCTCTGCGGTCACACCGCTCATATTCACATAGGTCGTGAAATCTTTTGCATACATCTCGGAGACCTCCGGTGCAAAAATAAGAGCTGCCCCGGCATCTTCACAGAGAATACTGTCGGCGTTCAAATCTCTCGGATAACTCTCCAAATCTTCTGTCGGTCCGAACTGGGTCGGGTTGACAAATACACTGACAACAACCCGGTCATTTTCCTTTACCGCGCGTTCAATGAGGCTTTTATGTCCCTCGTGAAGATACCCCATCGTCGGCACCAGACCAACGCTCAAACCTTCTTTTTTCCACGCTTTGACCTGCGCTTTCACGCCGGCCACTGTCTTTTCTATCTGCATCACAATTGCCTCCTAGTATAACTTCTCAATCACTTCATTGGAAATGCCGTATCCGTGTTCAGCGGCCGGGAAAGCTCCCTCGCCAACTTCGTCAATATAGCTCTTAAATGCGCTCTTCATGGCTTCACCGATATTGGCATAACGCTTTACAAATTTCGGTGTGAAATCAGAGAACATGCCGAGCATATCCTGATATACAAGAATCTGCCCGTCACATCCGGCCCCGGCGCCGATACCGATGGTTGGCACGGAAACGGCCTCTGTGACCTTCTGGGCCAGAGCCGACGGTACGCACTCCAGAACCATGGCAAAAACGCCTGCCTCGGCAATGGCCTTTGCATCATTCAAAAGCTTCTGGGCCGCCGCCTCATCCTTTCCCTGTACCTTGTATCCGCCAAAGGCATTGATGGACTGAGGCGTCAGTCCCAGATGTCCCATGACCGGAATTCCCGCCTGAACAATAGCTTTAATCTGAGGAACCACCTCAACGCCGCCTTCCAGCTTCACCGCATTGGCCCGGCCCTCCTTCATCAGACGGCCTGCGTTATTCAAAGCGTCATAGACCGAACCCTGATAAGACATAAACGGCATGTCCACAACAACAAGGGCATTCTTTGCGCCCCGGGCAACCGCTGCGCCGTGGTGAATCATATCCTCCATCGTCACGGAAATCGTATCCTCATAACCGAGAATAACATTTCCCAGAGAATCTCCGACAAGAATTCCGTTAATTCCGGCAGCATCCAAAAGACTTGCTGTCGAGTAGTCATAGGCTGTCAGCATGGACAGCTTCTTTCCTTCTTCCTTTGCCTTTCTAAAGGTTGCAACTGTGTTTTTCATTTTACTTCTCCATTCCTTTCAAATATTTGGGATAAACTGCTGTAATCCCGTTCCGGATGTTTCCGTTTTGCGATATCTGTCAGCACTTCCGACAATCGTATGTAAATTTCCCTTTCTTCCTGAGGCAGCACATTTAAATGCTTTTGAATCGTCTTTTTGTCCGCCCGCTCCACCGGTCCTGTCAAAGCGGCCGTCGTCCCTACGCTGGCTACCGACTGACAATTGTGAAGAAACAGCGGTCTTAAAGCCGCTTCGCCGCTCTCCCTGTCGAAACCGCAGTCCATCAAAAGATTGACCCCCGTTTCAAACAAAGCCGTCACCAGATTGCTGGCAAACACGGCGGCGCCATGATAAAGCGTCTTCTGTTCGGCCCGGATAATACGCACCGGATTTCCCAGATTTTCAAAAAAATCCTTCCAGAAACCGATATGGGCTTCCGCTCCTTCAATTGTAAAATACGCTTGAGAAATTTCCTGATACGATTGCGATTTGCTGTGAATCGCAAACAAAGGATGGATAGAATAACCAAATGCTCCCATCTGGTCAATCTCAGAAAATACGGCGCTTGTCTCTACGCCGCTACAGTGACAAATAAACTTGCCTGTCAAAGAATATCGTTTTATAGAATTCCATACACCTTCGATGGCCCCGTCCGGAACCGTCAAAAAGAGAGCATCACTAGACCCTACCAATTCTTCAAGTGTCTCGTAATACTTTGTATGTGTAAAAAGAGATGCCTGTCTGGCTGACTCTTCACTTCTGCTATAGTATCCGGATACACACACGTTGCGTTCCGACATGTATTTTCCCAGAGTAAAGCCAACTTTTCCTGCACCAACAAATCCTATTCTCATCCCGACCACCTTCTTTCCAAAGGTGATGCTCCCACGGAATCCCATTCGCTCGCGATATAAGTTCCATTACGGATTCAAAGACTTAAATCCAGGATTTGCAAACAAGTTTAGTCGAAGTATGCCCAAAGGGCATGTCACGGTATAGTTTCCTGAGGAATACTATCCGCAATCATTATATCATATTTTAAACCTGTGTAAAGTTAAAATTCTCACTATCTGCGTCAATTACTTCAAAGAAAGCCCCGGCTTGAAAAGACAAAAGATTTATGCTAGTATGAACATACAGAAATCATAAGGAAAGCGGATAGAAATTTTGACGGTAAGTGAAACAATAAACCGGAAACATCAGGAAGATTTGCAGCGTCTTAAAGGTTTCCGTCTCATGGACGATGATTTTCTTACAAAATGCTTTGAGAGTAATACAGAGTGCATTGAACTGGTATTAAGAATTGTACTGAATATGCCGGACTTGAATGTACTGGATGTTCACACACAGGTATTTGTAGAAAATCTGCTGAACCGTTCTGTGAGATTAGATGTACTGGCAACAGATAATGCCGGGCGAAAATTTAACATTGAAATCCAACGTGCAGACAAAGGAGCCGGACGAAAAAGAGCACGTTACAACAGTAGCATGATGGACGCAAATCTTCTGAAAAAAGGCGATGATTTTGACAATTTGCCGGAAACCTACGTTGTTTTCATAACTGAGAATGATGTAATGGGCAAAGGAAAGCCTTTATATCAAATTGAACGCTGTATACTGGAAACCAACGAAAGATTTGAGGATGGTACACATATTTTATATGTAAATGGAGCATATCGCGACGAATCACCAATCGGAAAATTAATGCACGATTTTTCCTGTACGAATCCATCGGATATGTATTATGCCGTATTAGCAGACCGGGTAAAATTTTTCAAAGAAAGCAAGGAGGGAATTGCAGTCATGTGCAAGGTTATGGAAGATATGAGAAACCAGACACTTAAAGAAGGTATGATGGAAGTTGCACTTCGCATGTTAAAAGCAGGAAAATATGCGTTGGATGAGATTGCTGCTATTTCTGGACTTTCTCTTGACGAAGTAAAGAAACTCAGTGCGGACAAAAGAACATAAATCATAATATTCACACAGGCCGAGAATCTGGAAGCAGGTTCCCGGCCTTATTGTTTTCAAGGGGTTTCCACACTGTCGATGGTCTGCTGAATGATACTGCGAATCATATCTTCACTGAGACTTCCCGGCGCATAGCCATAGACATTGCCGTTTTTATCAATCATAAATGTGGTCGGAAAGGCCTGAATTCCATAAGCCGCAAAAATCGTTCCGTCCAAATCCATAGCTACCGGATAGGTATAGCCATTTTCCGACAAAAAGCCCGCCACCTCTTCCTGGGGTACATCGCTGTTGTTCGGATGCTCGTCTGTTTTCGGATTTGCCACACCGAGAATAATTACATCGCCGCTGTTGCCTCCATAGTCCTCGTAAACCTTTTGAATGTAAGGCATTTCCATCCGGCACGGCCCGCACCATGTGGCCCAGAAATTTAAGAAAACGGTCTTTCCTTTATATTCGGACAAGGTGTGACTGTTTCCAAACTGGTCCGTCAATGTAAAGTCCGGCGCCGCCACTGTCTTCCTTTCGGAGCTTTCCGTTTCTTCGGCGGTTTCTCCAACCGGCCCGCCTTCTGCGGAAGGCGCCTCTGTTCCCGTCACCGACCGGCCCGTTTCTGCAGTGGTCGTTTCCGCAGCGGTCGTTTCTGCGGCGGCCGACCCGCTCTGACCGCCTGCTCCAAAGCCGGACAGATAGCCCGTCAGGCCGTTCATCCACCCGGTCATGGTCATCACGCCCATAAGAATAAGCAAAACACCGCCGATTTTGACCGTGTATTGAATCACCTGGCGTTTCCGGTTAAAGAAATCCAAAGCAGCCCCGGCAAAAATACCCACGGCAAGAAAAGGCAGAACAAAGCCCGCCATATAAACGCCGATTAAGGCAAAGCCCGCCGTGGCTGTCTGGGCCGAAGAAGCCATCAATAATACGCTGGCCAGCACCGGGCCGACGCATGGCGTCCAGGCAAAACTGAAAGTAAAGCCCAAAATCAAAGCCATCAGAGGTCCGAAGGTCTTTCCTTCCATAGAAAACGGCAGGCGATGCGTCTGTTCCATGGACTGGGATTTCCCGAAAAGGCCCAATTGATAAAGGCCAAAACCAATCATTATCAGACCGCCAATCCGGGTAAACCACACCTTATTTCCGCTAAAAAACCGTCCAATCGCCGTAAAACCAAGGCCCAGCAAAACAAAGGCAAAACCGATGCCCAGGATAAAGAAAAGGGTATGAATCAACACCCTTTTTCTCGGGTAGGAAACGTTTCCGTTTTCATCTGTCCGATACATGCCGCCGGCCAGATAACTGATATATAATGGTACCAGTGGCAAAATGCACGGTGAAAAAAAGCTGAGTAATCCCTGTATAAACACTGTAATGAAGGGTATTCCCGTTTCAATATTCAGATTCATAAAGTCTTCCCCTGTATATGCATTACTTTCATTTAATCTCTGTATACAATTTTTCCGTTACAAATCGTATATTTCACTTTTCCCTGCAGCGTTTCGCCGATAAACGGCGAGTTGGAAGCCTTGGATTTAAAGTGTTCGCCAACCGTCCAGGTCTCCTCTTCATCAAAAATAACCAAATCGGCCTTGCCGCCCACTGCCACATAGCCCGCATCCAGATGATAGAGGTTTGCCGGATTGGTGGTCAATTTTTCAAGGAAGTGGGATAAACTCAGATATTCCGGCTTTACAAGATTCGTAATGCCAAGCGCCAGCGCTGTCTCCAATCCAATCATTCCGCTCGGTGCGGATTTCATATCCTTCGCCTTTTCTTCCGCACTATGAGGTGCATGGTCTGTCGCAATATAGTCAATCGTATCATCCATCAAACCATGAATAATGGCCTGCCGGTCCTCCTCCGTGCGAATCGGCGGATTCACTTTGGCAAGGGTTCCCCGGGCCAGAACCGCTTCCTCCGTCAACGAAAAATGCTGGGGCGTTGCTTCGGCATGAATATTCTTTCCAAGCGCTTTCATGGCCCGGACAATAGCCACCGATGTCCCGCTGCTGATATGCTGAATATCAATTGAAGCCCCTGTACTTAACGCCAGGGCG
>CABUAW010000069.1 GCA_902489645.1 uncultured Lachnospiraceae bacterium
TATCTGGGGGTTGTCGGTCCGGTTCGTACCGGTAAATCAACCTTTATTAAGCGTTTTATGGATATGATGGTAATTCCCCGGATTTCGGACGTACATAGCCGGGAACAGGCGAAAGATGAGCTGCCGCAGAGCAGCGGCGGAACAGTCATTATGACGTCGGAACCGAAGTTCATTCCGAAAACGGCCGTAGAAATTCCGGTGGATGAGCAGGTTAAAGTGAAAATCCGCTGTATCGATTGCGTCGGGTTTATGGTGGAGGGCGCTTCCGGCCACGAGGAAAACGGAGCGGAACGGATGGTGATGACGCCCTGGTTCAACGAGCCCGTACCTTTTACGAGAGCTGCGGAAATCGGTACACAGAAGGTCATTCAGGAGCATGCAACCATTGGAATTGTGGTGACTACGGATGGAAGTTTTGGAGATATTCCGAGACAGCACTATGTCCCTGCCGAGGAAAAGGCTATTGAAGAGCTGAAGAAAATCGGCAAGCCATTTATAATTTTACTGAATACCGTCCGGCCTTATTCGGAGGAAGCCCAGGAACTGAGGGAATCTCTCGAAACTAAATATCAGGTTCAGTGTATGGCGTTAAACTGCGACCAGTTAAAAAAACAGGATGTGGACGGAATGATGCAGTCTCTTCTATATGAATTTCCGGTGTCGGATATGGAATTTTATCTGCCGGGGTGGCTGGATGTGCTTCCGAAAACCCATGAGTTAAAGGGGCAGATGATTGCCATGCTCAAAGAACTTATCGGAAATACCCGTTCCATGAGGGATTTTCGCAAAAATGAAGAATTATTCAACCAGCCCTGGCTGAAAAAATATTATGTCGAACAGATGGATATGTCCAGCGGACGGATTAAAATTCATATGGAACTCGATATGAAATATTATTATGAAATGCTTTCCGAGCTTGTCGGCAGTGACATTCAGGGAGAATATGAATTCTATCAAATGATTAAAGAATTGGCGGATAAGCGGGATGAATTCGGCAAAGTGGCCCAGGCCGTCGCGGCGGTTAAGGGACAGGGATACGGCATGGTTACGCCAAAGGCGGAGGAGGTTATCTTTGAGGAGCCGGAGCTGATTCGTCATGGCAGTAAATATGGCGTCAACATTAAGGCCCATGCGCCATCGATTCATATGATTCAGGCGACCATTGAAACGGAGATTGCGCCGATAGTCGGCACGCAGGAGCAGGCGGAGGATTTGATTCGTTATATCCGGGCCAACAGCAGGGAAAGCCAGGGAGAAATGTGGAACACATTGATTTTCGGCAAATCCGTCGGCCAGTTGGTGGAAGAGGGAATTCAGACGAAGGTGGCGCGGATGACGGACACAAGTCAGACGAAATTGCAGGAAACTCTGCAGAAAATTATTAACGACAGTAATGGCGGCGTTGTGTTTGTTATTATATAAAAATGACCGGGGATTATTTGCATGGTGCAGATAGTCCCTTTTTGGTTGCTATTCTGCCTTAATAATGTTAATATTAAAATATGTGTGCCCAAAAACATTTTTTTGAATGGGGTGAAAGACGATGATGAAAGTAACAATGTATACGGATGGTTCAGCCCGGGGAAATCCGGACGGACCGGGCGGCTACGGAACAATTTTGGAATATATTGACACGAAAGGACAGCTTCATGTGAAGGAACTGTCCCAGGGATATGTAAAGACAACGAATAACCGGATGGAAATGATGGCGGCGATTGCCGGCTTCGAGGCCCTGAACCGGCCGTGTGCGGTCGATGTTTTTTCAGATTCCCAATACCTGATTCATGCGTTTAATAAACATTGGATTGAGGGATGGATAAAAAAAGGATGGAAACGGGGAAAAAATGAACCGGTGAAAAATGTGGATTTGTGGAAACGGCTTTTGAAGGCCTCAGAAGCCCATCAGGTAACCTGGAATTGGGTAAAGGGCCATGACGGCCATCCACAGAATGAGCGCTGCGATACCCTGGCGACGACGGCGGCCGACAGCAGCAATCGGATAGAAGACGAAATAACAGAGTAATGAGGAATAGGTGAGAATGAAAAAATCTTTGAAGGAACAATTACCGGAAAAATTTACTTTGAGAATGGAAAAACTGCTCGGCAGTGAATACGGGGCATTTTTAAACAGCTATGACGAAAAAACTTATGCTGGATTGCGTATGAATACTCTGAAAATCACAGCGGAGGAATATTTAAGGCTGACAGGGCAGGAATTGGAGAATGTGACCTGGTGCCCGACGGGATTTTATTATAATGGCGGCCGGGAATACTCGAAAAATCCGCTTTATCATGCCGGGCTGTATTATATTCAGGAGCCGAGCGCCATGTTTCCGGCGCAGGCGCTTCCTGTGGAGCCGGGGGATTTTATTCTCGATATGTGTGCGGCACCCGGCGGAAAAAGTACGGCCCTGGCGGCAAAACTACGGGGAACCGGTTTACTTGTCTCCAATGATATCAGCGCTTCCAGAGCCAAAGCGCTGCTGAAAAATATTGAAGCCAGCGGCATACGCAACAGCATTGTTCTCACGGAGGACCCGAAACATCTTGCAGCGCCTTTTGAGGGGTATTTTGATAAAATACTTATTGACGCGCCCTGCTCTGGCGAAGGAATGTTTCGAAAAGAGCCATCCATGATGAAGGCCTGGGAGAAAAACGGCCCGGATTTCTTTTCAAAGCTTCAGCGTGAAATTGTCGACTGCGGGATTCGAATGTTAAGGGACGGCGGAATGATGGTCTACTCCACCTGTACATTTTCTGTGGAGGAAAATGAGGGGACTTTGAAATATATTTTGGAAAATTATCCGGAAATGCATATGGTTCCCATTGAACAGACCGGTGAAGGACTTGCGGCGGCCCATCCGGAATGGGTGGATGGGCCGGAAGAAATACGTCATGCGAAACGCCTGTGGCCGCACTGTTTAAAGGGGGAGGGTCATTTTACCGCACTTCTTAAAAAAGATGAAAAAACGGGCTCGTCCGTCGGAATCCGTCCGGAGGAAACGGGCGGTATGAAGGAACGTCCGGAGGAATTTGTGAAATTTTTAAAAGAGAGCGGCGTGACGATTGATTTTGAACCGGGACGTCTGATTTTGCAGGGAGACCATTTGAGTTATATTCCGGAAAATATGCCGCCGCTTGGAAAATTGCGCCGGATGCGTACAGGCTGGTATCTGGGGGATATTAAGAAAAAACGGTTTGAACCTTCCGGATTTTTTGCGCGGGGACTTGAGCCTTCGGAATGTGGGCACTGGATTGACCTGGAATTATCCGATGCCCGTGTTATTAAATATTTAAAATGTGAGACTCTGGAAGTGCCGTCAGAATTACCGGATGGCTGGTATATTGTCGGCGTTTGCGGTCATTCTCTTGGCTGGGGGAAGGTGTCCGGCGGCACATTAAAAAATAAATATCCGTCGGGATGGCGGTGGCAATAAATGCGATTAGATAAATATTTGACGGAAATGGGAATGGGCAGCCGGAGTGAAGTAAAACAGGGAATACGCAAAGGCTTTGCCAAAGTGAACGATGCGGCGGTGACCCGGCCCGAATATAAGGTGACAGATAAAGATAAAGTTTTTTGGAAAGGCACGCCGGTAGACTTTGTGGAATATGAATACATTATGCTCAATAAACCGGCCGGGGTCGTTTCAGCCACGGAGGATTCCAGAGAACGGACAGTGGTTGATTTGATAAAAAACAGCCGCCGGAAGGACTTATTTCCGGTGGGACGTCTGGATAAAGATACGGAAGGGCTTTTGCTTCTGACCAATGACGGAAAACTGGCGCATAAGCTTTTATCGCCGCGCCGCCATGTGGCAAAGGTCTATTATGCCAGAGTTAATGGTATAATGACAGCGGAGGATGTGAAGCGTTTTGCCGACGGCCTGTATGTGGACGAAGAGCTGACAGCGCTGCCATCCGAATTGGAGATTCTTGCCACCTATCCGGCCTGTGCCTCTTTGGCCTCCGAAAACAGCGCCGGTTCAGGGAAAATGGCAGGGACTTCGGAAATCCGTCTGAAAATTTTTGAAGGAAAATTTCATCAGGTGAAGCGGATGGTCCGGGCCGTAGGAAAGGAAGTTACTTATTTAAAACGCCTTTCCATGGGGAGCCTTGTGCTGGATGAGGGCTTGAAGCCGGGAGAGTATCGATTGCTGAAAACCAGTGAACTGGAGGAACTGTATGCTGAATAATATGGAAGCGGTTCTGTTTGATTTGGACGGAACATTGGTGGAATCCATGTCCATGTGGGGCGACATTGATGTGGAGTATTTGAAAAAATTTCATTTGCCTGTGCCGGAGGGACTGCAGCGGGCCATCGAAGGCCTGAGTATGTATCAGACGGCGGTTTATTTTAAAGAAAATTTTGCCATTCAGGACAGCCTGGAGCAAATTATGGACGACTGGAATCGGATGGCGTATGAAAAATATACAACCGACATCCCTTTGAAACCCGGTGTCCGGGCGTTTTTGGATAGGCTAAAGGCACGGAAGATTCCCTGTGGTATTGCCACGAGTAATTCTCGGGTGCTGACGGAAGCCATTTTAAAAAGTCATCGGGTCGAAAATTATTTTTCGGCGATGGTGACAGGCGACGAGATTACGAATGGGAAACCGGACCCGGAGGTCTATCTGGAAGCGGCAAAAAAACTTGGGGTGGCGCCAGAGCGATGTCTTGTTTTTGAAGATATACCCTTTGGAATTATCGCCGGGAAACGGGCCGGAATGACCGTTTGTGCCGTCGAGGATGCGTATTCTATAAAGGACAGGGAAGAAAAAATCCGGCTTGCGGATTTTTATATAAAAAGCTATGAGGAACTGTTATGATTAAAGATTTTTTACCGGTTTGTAAAGCGGATATGGAAGCCAGAGGGTGGGACGGCGTAGACTTCGCTTATGTCATCGGCGACGCCTATGTGGACCATCCGTCCTTTGGCCATGCGATTATCAGCCGGATATTGGAAGCGAACAATTACCGGGTGGGAATGATTTCCCAGCCGGATTGGAAAGATAAAAAAAGTATTGATATCTATGGAAGGCCGAGACTTGGATTTATTATCAGCGCCGGAAATATGGATTCGATGGTTAATCATTATACGGTATCAAAAAAACGGCGTCACAATGACGCCTTTACGCCGGGAGGCGTTTATGGGAAACGTCCCGATTACGCTACCGTGGTTTACGGGAATCTGATTCGGCAGACCTATAAAGATGTTCCGATTATCATTGGCGGCATTGAGGCGAGCCTGAGACGTCTGGCACATTATGATTATTGGAGTGATACGGTAAAACGTTCCGTTCTTTTGGATTCGGGGGCGGATTTACTGCTCTATGGCATGGGAGAACGTTCTGTTGTCGAAGTGGCCGATGCCCTGGACAGCGGATTGGATATCCGGGATATTACATTTATTCCCGGCTCTGTTTATAAAACGAAGTCTCTGGATTCCGTATATGATGCAATTATATTACCGTCTTTTAGTGAAATTAAAGAAAGTAAACGTAAATACGCGGAAAGCTTTTATACGCAATATATTAACACGGACCCTTTCAGCGGCCAGCGTATGGCAGAGAAATACGGAGAACATCTCTATGTCGTTCAGAATCCGGCGGCAAAACCATTGACGACGATGGAAATGGACCGGGTTTACGGGTTAAATTATATGCGGACCTATCATCCCTCCTACGAAGCGGCCGGAGGTGTTCCTGCCATTGAAGAGGTGAAGTTCAGTTTAGTGAGCAACCGGGGCTGTTTTGGCGGATGCAGTTTTTGTGCTCTGACTTTCCACCAGGGGCGGATTATACAGACACGAAGTCATGAATCGATTATTAATGAGGCAAAAGCCTTTACCTGGGAGCCGGATTTTAAGGGCTATATCCATGATGTCGGCGGACCGACGGCAAATTTCCGTCATCCTTCCTGTGAAAAGCAGCTCACAAAAGGCGTTTGTAAAAACAAACAGTGCCTCTTTCCAAAGCCATGTAAAAATCTTCATGTGGACCATCAGGATTATCTGGAATTGCTTCGCAAGCTCCGGGAACTCCCGGGAGTAAAGAAGGTTTTTATTCGTTCCGGCATCCGGTTTGATTATGTGAACGCAGACCCGGACCCGACATTTTTAAAGGAACTCTGCGAATATCATGTGAGCGGTCAGCTAAAGGTGGCGCCGGAGCATGTGGCAGACCCGGTGTTAAATCGGATGGGAAAACCGGGGAATCGGGTATACCGGGAATTTGTCCGGGATTATCAGATGATGAATGAGAAGCTCGGCAAAAAGCAATATCTCGTCCCTTATCTGATGTCCTCTCATCCGGGCTCCACAATGAAAGAAGCGATTGCCCTGGCCGAGTATTTGAGGGATTTGGGGTATATGCCGGAACAGGTTCAGGATTTTTATCCGACGCCGGCAACTCTGTCAACCTGTATGTATTACACCGGCCTGGACCCACGGACGATGGAGCCGGTCTATGTGCCTAAAAATCCCCATGAAAAAGCGATGCAGAGAGCGTTAATTCAATATCGGAATCCGAAGAATTATGAGCTGGTCCGGGAAGCCATGGAGACGGCCAATCGGACAGACCTGATTGGTTTTGATAAAAAATGTCTTATCCGGCCGCGCCGGGGCGAGACTGTAAAAAAGGAAGAACATAAACCAGTCAAAAAGAAAGCGATAAGGAATGTACATAAGAAGAAAAAGAAATAAGGTGAAAATATGGGAGAAACCAGATTAGTAAAAGGAAGCTATGGCTATATCAATCAATGGAAAAAATCAAAGCTTCTGGTCCTTTGCCTGTGGATTATCTTTATCGGAGCATTATTTTTGATACCGGCGGCCGTTTCAGGCACCCGCTACAACGCTTTTACGGTAGCCGCCATTGTCATGGTGCTTCCGGCGGCGAGACAGGCCGTTCAATATGCGGCAATGCTGGGATTTCACAGCGGCCGGGCGGATGAATATGAAAAAATTGCGGCCCTTACGGAAGGAAAACCATGGATGGTTTTGGCGGCGGATATGGTTTTGGCCAGTGAGAGCGGTCATATGGTATTGAATATGCTGGTTATCTGCAATGGCAATATTTATGGGTATGCACCAAAACAAAAGAAGAGCCGGGAGGCTATCGAAGCCTATCTGACCAACCTTTTGATGGAAGCGGATATAACCCATAAAAAGCCCGTTGTGCATGAAAGTTTTGAAGAGTTTGAAGAAATGGTCATGATGCTGGCGGCAAATGAACCTTCCGCACCCCTGGAGGCGGGCCCTGTTTTTGCCGGTCTGAAAGCCAATTGCATGTAAGAAGAGGAAGTTATGCAAAAATTTATTGTGACGCCCAATGAGGCGGGACAGCGGCTGGATAAGCTGTTGTTTAAGTATTTAAATCTGGCTCCAAAGAGTTTTATTTATAAAATGCTTCGAAAAAAAAATATTACATTAAATCATAAAAAATGTGACGGTTCGGAGAAAACGGCCGTGGGAGACGAGGTGAACCTGTGGCTTTCCGATGAAACCATTGAAAAATTCCGGGAAGCGAAAAGGTTCGACCGGGTAGAGCGGCATTTTAAAGTAATATTTGAAGATGAAGATTTACTGGCAGTAAATAAACCGGCCGGCCTGCTTTCTCAAAAAGCAAGGCCCGAGGATGTTTCGGTCAATGAAGAAGCCATCAGTTATCTTTTGGAAAACCGCGTGGTTTCAGAAAAATCACTGGAAGTTTTTAAACCTTCTGTGTGCCACCGGTTGGATAGAAATACGAGCGGTCTGCTCATTGTCGGCAAAAGTCTGGCAGGGCTTCAGCATATGTCGGAGGTGCTGAAGGAGCGGACGGCAAAGAAATACTATCTTTGCCTTGTGGATGGCGTTGTCACCGCATCGAAGCACATCGAAGGTTATTTGGTCAAAGATGAAAAAACAAACCGGGTGGCCGTGTCGGAAAAACCGACCGGCGGCGGCCATCACATTGAAACCCTGTACGAGCCTCTGGGCAATAACGGCCGTCAGACGCTCTTAAAGGTCGAATTGATGACAGGGCGTACCCATCAGATTCGCGCCCATCTGGCCGCAATCGGACACGGCATCGTCGGCGACGGCAAATATGGCTCGGAACGGGTCAATGATTATTTCCGTAAACATTATCATTTAAGACACCAGTTACTCCATTCCTGGCGAATGGAGTTTGAAGGGCGGCGCCTGACAGCGCCGTTATGGCCGGAATTTGAGGCAGTACTCAAGGGGGAACACCTGTGGTCGATTTACTCGGACTTGCAAAAGAACTGAATATCGATGATATTGCCGTTTGCCACGCAGAAAAATTTGAGGGTGTGGAGCAGCTTTTAAAAACCGACGCCCAGCTTGGGATTCTTCCGCCCTTCACGGAAACGGATATCCGAAAACGGGTGCATCCGGAGGAAACCCTTGCCGGAGCGAAGAGTTTTATCGTTATTCTGGAACATTATGAGCCTTTGATTTATAAAAAGAGAGCCGGGCTTTACGGAAATATTTCTCCGGCGGCCAGCGGCGAGGATTATCACCGGATTGTCCGGGACAAGCTTAACGGGCTGATGCGGGCGCTGGAGGCAGCGGATTCGGAAGGGAAACGGCTGGCCTACGTGGATAATTCCCCTTTTTCAGAAAAACATGTGGCCGTCCGGGCCGGCCTGGGGCGTCTGATGAAAAACGGCCTTTTTTATTCAAGAAAATTTGGGTCCAGATGTTATATCGGACTTATTCTCACCGACCGGCCGGTGGAATTTTATGGCGTTTCCCGGCGCAGGGACGGGGAGGACAAGTGGTTTGACCGGTGCCTGAGCTGTTCGGCCTGTCAGATTTTTTGTCCCGGAAAGGCCATTACAGAAAAGGGAATGAACAGCTATCGCTGTGTATCTTATCTGACCCAGAAAAAAGAAGCGTTGACGGATTTTGAAGCGGCAGCTATGGGATGTCAGATTTATGGCTGTGATGTCTGTCAGAAAGTATGTCCGTTAAATCCTGCAATTCCTGCCGGATATGAAACGGGAACGGAGGTTTCACTGGAGGAATTGCTGGCGATGAGCAATAAACAGTTTAAAATGAAATACCAAAGGACGGCGGCCGGATGGCGGGGCAAGAAGCAGCTTCAGAAAAATGCGGAAATCGTATTGAAAAATATAACGGAGAGATGATTATGGCAACTTGGAATTCTAGGGGACTTCGCGGTTCCGAACTGGAAGATAAGATTAATTTAACCAATGAAAAATACAGGGAAAAGAAGCTGGCGCTGATTCAGAAGATTCCGACGCCGATTAAGCCCATACAGATTGACAAGGCGACGAGACATATTACGCTGGCCTACTTTGCCCAGCGAAGCACAGTAGACTATATCGGAACCGTTCAGGGAATTCCCGTCTGTTTTGATGCCAAGGAATGTTGTTCGAAAACTTTTCCGATTCAAAACGTCCATGAGCATCAGGTCCTTTTTATGCAGGATTTTGAAGAACAGGGCGGCATCGCCTTTCTGTTGATATATTTTTCCGGGGAAAACCGATATTTTTATCTGCCTTTTGACCGTTTGGCTGATTTTTGGAACCGTTCCAGGACAGGACATGAAAAAAGCTTTCATATGGAAGAATTAGATGAGGCGTTTGAAATTCAATGTCAGGGATATTATTTGAACTATCTGCCGGCTATCCAGACGGATTTGAACCGCAGGACTTGACAAGAAAAATTCCTATGGTATAATTAATGACGATTCTATGTGCTAATTTATTAGCACGTTGATTTGATAAAGTAATATATAGCAAAAGAATCCGAATAAGGGGATTCGATACATGAAATGGAGATAGAGACATGAAAGAAAGACGTATTCATACACCGGAGGGTGTCAGGGATATTTATAATGGTGAATGTGCCCGGAAAAACCAGATGGCGGAGCGGATGAAAAACGTTCTTAAATCTTATGGCTACCGGGATATTCAAACGCCGACCTTTGAATTTTTTGATATTTTTAATCAGGACAAGGGCTCGCTTCCGTCGAATCAAATGTACAAATTTTTTGACAGAGAGGGAAATACGCTGGTGCTTCGGCCGGATATTACACCGTCCATTGCCCGGGCGGTCAGCAAATATTTCAGTGAAGAAAATTTCTCCATGAGATTTTCCTACACAGGCAATATATTTATCAATAATTCCAGTTTGCAGGGACGCATGAAGGAATCGACCCAGATGGGCGCCGAATTAATCGGCGACGACAGTATCGATGCCGATGCGGAGATGATTGCTCTGGCCATTCATTTGCTTTTAGCCGCCGGTCTGACGGAGTTTCAGATTGATGTCGGTCATGTTGGATTTTTTAAGGGCTTAATTGAAGAAGCCGGAATGGACGAAGAAAAAACTCAGGAGTTAAGGGAACTCATTGAAAATAAAAACTTTTTCGGCGTGGAAGCCATGACAGGCAATCCTGCGCTTATTCAGCTCCCGAAGCTGTTTGGTTCACAGGAGATTCTTAAAGAGGCCAAACGGCTGACGTCAAACATGCAGGCGCTGACGGCCATTACCCGGTTGGAACGCCTTTATGAGATTATCGGTGAATATGGCCTCCAGAAATATGTGACATTTGACCTGGGGATGCTGAGCCAATACGATTATTATACAGGCGTCATTTTCAGAGGCTATACCTATGGCACGGGCGATGCCGTCGTTAAAGGCGGACGGTACGATGCCTTGCTCCAAAAATTTGGAAAGGATGCGGCTTCCGTCGGACTGGCGGTGGCTGTGGACGAATTGCTGATTGCGCTCAGCCGTCAGAAAATTGCAATGGATGAGGGCGAACCGGTGACAATGATTCTTTACTCCGGCGCTTTACTTTCAAAGGCTTTGAAAAAAGCGGAGGAGCTTCGTCAAAAGGGCGTTTGTGTCCAGATGAACCGGATGAATCCCGAAAAGACGCTGAGCGATTATGAAGCCTATGCCAGACGCTTTGATATCGCACAGGTTGTTTATTTTGATTCGATGGGTGAAATGAAAATTTGGGAGGTACAGCCATGAGATATTTGACATTTGCGCTGGCGAAGGGACGTCTGGCCAAAAAGACGCTGACCTATCTTGAAAAAATAGGTATCGAGATGGAAGAAATGAAGGACCCGGATACACGGAAACTCATTTTTGTCAATGAAGATTTGAAAATTAAAATGTTCTTATCGAAGGCTTCGGATGTGCCGACTTATGTGGAATACGGCGCGGCGGATATCGGCGTCGTCGGAAAGGATACGATTCTGGAGGAAGGGCGGAAGCTTTATGAGGTTATGGACCTGGGCTTTGGAAAATGCAGAATGTGCGTCTGCGGACCGGAGAGCGCCAGAGAACTTTTAAAACACCAGCAGCTCATCCGTGTCGCCTCGAAATATCCGAACATTGCCAAAGATTATTTTAATAACATTAAACACCAGACAGTAGAAATCATCAAGCTGCATGGTTCGGTGGAATTGGCGCCGATTGTGGGGCTTTCGGAAGTGATTGTAGATATTGTGGAGACGGGAACAACTTTAAAAGAAAACGGTTTGACAGTTCTGGAAGAAATTTGTCCTCTGTCAGCCCGGGTGGTTGTCAACCAGGTAAGCATGAAAATGGAAAATGAACGGATAACCGGGATTTTGAATGAACTTAAAAAAGTAATGTGAAAAAATTAACTTCATTTTACATCCAGAGAAAAATCTGGTATATTAAAAGCAGAAACCAGGAGGTTATTATGAGAAAAATTAAATTGACAAAGGACGCGGCAGACGGTCTTTTAGATAATTTATTAAAAAGAAGTCCGAATAATTACGGAAAGTACACGGAAGCGGTCAATGAAATTGTGGAAGGCGTAAAAGCCGGAGGCGACGCGGCGATTTTTGAATATACAAAGAAATTTGACGGCGCGGATATTTCAAAGGACAATTTGATTGTCTCTAAGGCGGAGATTGAAGAAGCCTATGCGGCGGTTTCACCGGAGGTTTTGGAGGTTATCCGAAGGGCGATTGTCAATATTCGGACGTATCATGAAAAACAAAAACAGTATAGCTGGTTTGATTCCCAGCCAAACGGTACGATTCTCGGACAGAAGGTGACGCCTTTATCCAGAGTCGGTGTTTACGTTCCGGGCGGTAAGGCGGCGTATCCTTCCTCTGTTTTGATGAATATTCTTCCGGCCAGAGTGGCGGGCGTTGAACAGATTATTATGGTGAC
>CABUAW010000070.1 GCA_902489645.1 uncultured Lachnospiraceae bacterium
CCGGGGATGAAGTGACTCTGGAAATTACTTTATTAAATACAAGCAGCACGGAAACCGTCAGGAATATGACAGTGACGATTGGCGACGAGGGGGAATATCTGAACCTTCTCAGTCCGACAGATACGATTTATGTGGATTCGGTTCCGGCGGGACAAACCTGTGTTGTGTCCTATAAATACAAGATTTTGGCATCGGCTGTTCCGGGAGCTTATGGTTTGTCAGTAACGATGGATTATGCAGATTCCAAGGGGGCCTCCCAATCGGCCGGCGGAAAAATCAAAATGATGGTGTCGCAGGCCGTAAAGCTTGAATTTGATGCTCTGGTACTGGATTCGGAGGTTCAGGTGGGCGATGTGGTGACGGCCCAGATGCAGGCCATGAATCTTGGACGGGGCAAGGTCTATAACGTGCGGGCCGTTATTGAAGCTGATGGTCTGATACCGGAAGGGACGCTTTTTATCGGTGATATCGAGGCCGGAAAAATGGTTGCGGGAAGTGTAAAAATGTCTGTGACCAGTTTATCAGAAGGCGCGTCTTTGTATGGAGAAACCAGAGGAACGGTCACTTACTATTATGAGGATGAAAGCGGAAAAGAGTATGAGGAAAGCGGAAGCTTTGTGACAAATATTAAAACACCGTTTTCAAATACGGAAAAAGAAGCGCCGGAAGATACGGGACAATGGTGGACGGTGATGGCTGTCATCGGCGGCATTTTGGTAATCTTTGCCGTAACCATTATTCTCAAAGGCATCAAGCGAAACCGGCAGGATAAAGCGGAGGAAGAAAATGAATGAAATGGTGGCGCAGATTTTGGAGGTTGAGAAAACAGGATGACCGGATAAAAATCATACTCATATTCGTATTGGCCGGTTTTATCTTTTTGGCAGACGCTGTTCATGGCGGAATTCAGATTTATGCGATGGTGAAAAGCCCTGTGGAATACATCGTCCGCAGCGGTGAAACATCAGGAATTACCCTTTATCAAATGTCGGGGATTGAGGCAATGGAAAATGTTCAGGCAGTGAGTAAGCAGAGAACGTCCTCTTTGACATTATCGGATTCCTGGGGTGAACTGACGGTACCCTGTCTGGAATTATCCGATACGTATCTGGATTTGGCCTATGGAATTTCTGAAACCAGCGCCATGAAGATTATCTATATGAACGCGATGGCCTGGAACCAGCTTATGCAAGCCTCCGGTGAGCATGAGAGCAATTACGAACAGAAGATTGATTATGCACTGAACGGGGAAGAAGAGACGGGCACAGCCAGGATTGTCTGTTTAGAGTCCGGTCTGCCAAATGATACGCCGTACGCCTTTTGCGCAGCGGATAATGTCCGGCTGTCCGGTGGAGATACGGCGGTGCGGGTGCGGCTGTCCGTCCGGGATTTGGATGGAATGAACATTAAAAGCCTGGGTCAGCTCGGCCTTGAAGTGGTAAATTCCGGCGATGTACAGACGGCCGCCATGCAGCAGGAAATGAAATTTATGCAAATAAAATATGATGGGATTGCGTTGGTTTTGTGCCTGGCCGCCGCGGTCAGCCTTAAGAAATATGGTCGAAAGGCGTCTGAAAAGTAGTCAAATAGCTTTTCAGGCGCCTTTTTTGGAAATTTTATTCCGGGATTTTGCATACATCGACCCAGGATTTGTAGCCGGAATATTGTTCCAGCTCCGGAATCGTCAGTTTGATGGCGCTGTTGCCGCTTCCGGCCGCCGGGTACATATAGTCAAAACGTTTCATGGATTCATCCAGATAGACCTCCACGCCGTCGTTGATGCCGAAAGGGCAGACGCCGCCGACGGCATGTCCGATGCGTTCCTCCACCTCGTCGGGCGACAGCATTTTGGCTTTGGCGCCGAAAGCGGCCTTATACTTTTTATTATCGATTTTCGCATCTCCGGCGGCCAGAATCAGTAAAGTTCGCTCATCAATTTTAAATGATAAAGATTTGGCGATGCGGGCCGGTTCGCAGGAAAGGGCCCGGGCTGCCAGTTCAACGGTGGCGCTGGAAACATCGAATTCGAGAATCTGGTCTTCCATGCCAAATTTTTTAAAATAAGCTCTTGCACGTTCAATGGACATTTTTCTCACACTCCTAAAAAACTATTGTATCATAGGATGAATAATTTTAAAAATAATTTTTGAAACTATTGACAAATGGTAGGGATAGTGCTATCTTAATGTTTAGATATTAGCACTCTAGTTCATCGAGTGCTAATAAAACGGAAAGGAGTGGTCTGGTGGAATTAGATGAAAGAAAGATAAAAATCTTAAACAGTATTATTCAAACCTATCTGATTACCGGAGAGCCCGTAGGTTCACGGACCATTTCAAAATATACGGATTTGAACCTGAGTTCGGCGACCATCCGGAATGAGATGTCCGATTTGGAAGACCTGGGTTATATTGTTCAGCCGCATACGTCAGCAGGACGTATTCCTTCGGATAAGGGTTATCGTTTTTATGTGGATAATCTGATGAAGGAAAAGATTGCCGAAGTGGATGAGATGAAAGATATTCTCATTGAGAAGGCGGATAAGCTGGACCATCTTCTGAAGCATGTGGCAAAGCTTCTGGCGACGAATACAAATTACGCAACGATGATTTCGGCGCCCCAGTATAAACGAAACAAGTTAAAATTTATCCAGCTTTCCAGAGTGGAGGATAATCAGTTGCTTGTTGTGGTCATGCTGGAAGGAAACCTGATTAAAAACCGGTTAATCGAAGTGGATGAACGGGTGAGCGAGGATGAAGTTGCCAAGCTGAATATTCTGATTAATACGTTCCTGCAGGGCTTAAATCTTCATGAGATTAATATGGAGCTGATTCAGAGGATGAAGGCCCAGGCCGAGGGCTATGGACAGATTATCAGTCATATTATTGACGCCATTGCCGTGGTAATTCAGGAAGAGGATGATTTGGAGATTTACACAAGCGGCACGACAAATCTGCTGAAATATCCGGAATTAAGCGACAGAGAGAAGGCCAGCGAGCTGCTCTATACGATGGAAGAGAAAAAAGCTCTCAGCGAGCTGATTGTTGACCAGCAGGAGGCCGGCGAGGAAAATAAGAATCCGATTCAGATATATATTGGTTCAGAATCTCCGGTGAGTACGATGAAGGATTGCAGTATTGTTACAGCCACCTATGAACTGGAAGAAGGCGTTCAGGGGACGATAGGCATTATCGGACCGAAACGGATGGACTATAAAAAAGTCGTTGGAAACCTTCAGACGATGATGAACCAGTTGGATGATATATTTAAGAAAAAATAAGAGGTGATGTGAAGTGTCAGAACAGGAAAAAGAGATGAATGAAGAAATTCAGACAGAAGATATAGAAACAGAAGCAAAGGCAGAAGAAGCCGCAGAAACAGAAGCTGGCGAAGGCAACGAAGCCGAAGGCGCGGAAGCTGAAACGGCGAAAGAAAGCGGCGAAGCCGAAGAGGGTACCGAAGGCGAGACTTCTGAGGCAAAAGAAGAAAAGAAAAAAGGTTTCTTCCGTAAAGATAAGAAAGATAAAAAAGATGAAAAAATCGCCGAATTAAATGACAAGCTGATTCGCCAGATGGCAGAGTTTGACAATTTCCGCAAACGTACGGAAAAAGAAAAACAGCAGATGTATGGCATTGGCGCAGCAGACGTCATTGAAAAGCTGCTTCCTGTAGTTGATAATTTTGAACGCGGTCTTGCAGCTATGACAGAGGAAGAAAAGAATACATCCTTTGCCCAGGGCATTGAGCTTGTTTATAAACAATTGATGACAACCCTTGAAGGCCTGGGGGTTACGGTGATTGAAGCTGTCGGTGTCGAATTTAACCCGGATTTCCACAATGCAGTGATGCAGGCGCCGAGTGAAGAATATGAATCCGGCATCGTGACTCAGGAATTACAGCGGGGTTATTTATATAAAGACAAAGTTGTCCGTCACAGTATGGTGATGGTGGCTGAATAAAAATGTTCATTAACAAAACTTTTTCAGATATTAGCAGATAATTAGGAGGAAATAATTATGAGTAAGATTATTGGTATTGACTTGGGAACAACAAATTCATGTGTAGCTGTTATGGAAGGTGGAAAACCGGTAGTTATCGCAAACACCGAGGGCGCAAGAACAACACCGTCTGTTGTTGCTTTTACAAAAACCGGTGAACGTCTTGTCGGAGAACCTGCAAAACGTCAGGCGGTAACAAATGCGGATAAGACGATTGCTTCTATTAAGAGACATATGGGTTCTGACTACAGAGTAACTATTGATGATAAAAAATATTCACCACAGGAAATTTCCGCAATGATTCTTCAGAAATTGAAAGCAGATGCCGAAAGCTACCTTGGTGAAAAAGTAACAGAAGCAGTTATCACTGTTCCGGCTTACTTTAATGACGCTCAGAGACAGGCGACAAAAGATGCAGGCAAGATTGCAGGCCTTGATGTTAAACGTATCATCAACGAGCCTACAGCCGCAGCGTTGGCTTACGGTCTTGACAATGAAAATGAACAGAAAATCATGGTATACGACCTGGGCGGCGGTACATTCGATGTTTCCGTTATCGAAATCGGCGACGGCGTTATCGAAGTATTGGCAACTTCCGGTGATAACCACCTGGGCGGTGACGACTTTGATAACAAACTGACGCAGTACATGATTGATGAATTTAAACGCACGGAAGGCGTTGACCTTTCCGGTGATAAGATGGCGATGCAGCGTTTGAAAGAAGCTGCTGAAAAAGCCAAGAAAGAACTCTCCAGCGCAGCAAATACAAATATCAACCTTCCTTTCATCACAGCCACAGCAGAAGGTGCAAAACATTTTGAAATGAACCTGACCCGGGCGAAATTTGATGAATTGACAGCAGACCTTGTTGAGAGAACCATCATTCCGGTTCAGAACGCATTAAGAGACGCAGGTATCACAGCTTCCGAGCTGAGCAAGGTACTCCTTGTCGGCGGTTCCACACGTATTCCTGCGGTTCAGGATAAAGTAAAACAGTTGACAGGCAAAGAACCGAGCAAGAACCTGAACCCGGATGAATGTGTTGCTATCGGCGCTTCTATCCAGGGCGGTAAACTGGCCGGTGATGCCGGTGCCGGAGATATCCTTCTTCTGGACGTAACACCACTGACATTGTCCATCGAAACAATGGGCGGAATTGCAACACACCTGATTGAAAGAAATACAACGATTCCTACAAAGAAGAGCCAGATTTTCTCTACAGCCGCAGATAATCAGACAGCCGTAGATATCAACGTTGTACAGGGCGAGCGTCAGTTCGCTAAAGATAATAAGAGTCTTGGCCGCTTCCAGTTAGACGGAATCGCACCGGCTCCACGTGGAATCCCTCAGATTGAAGTTACATTCGATATCGATGCCAACGGTATTGTTAATGTATCCGCTAAGGATTTGGGAACAGGCAAAGAACAGCATATCACAATTACGGCCGGTTCCAATATGTCCGATGCTGAAATCGATAAAGCGGTTAAGGAAGCCGCCGAGTTTGAAGCTCAGGATAAGAAACGTAAAGAGGGCATTGAAGCAAGAAACGATGCGGACGCTATGGTATTCCAGACAGAAAAGGCTTTGAAAGAAGTTGGCGACAAGGTCAGCGCGGATGACAAGGCAAAGGTTCAGGCTGAAATCGATAATATGAAAGCCCTTCTTGAGAGAACAAATATTGATAACATGTCTGATGCGGATGTGGATGAAATCAAGGCTGCCAAAGAAAAACTGATGGAATCCGCACAGGGCGTATTTACAAAAATGTATGAAGCAGCCGGCGCAGCCGCAGGACAGAATTCAGGACCAAATCCTTCTCAGGGAGCAAATGGCAGCTATCAGGCCGATGATGTGGTTGACGCAGACTACAAAGAAGTGTAATATAAACAGAGTTGGGTATAACCAAAGATAGATAAAGAGGCTGTTTCGGCACCGGCATTTAGGCCGGTGCCGGGGCGTCCTCTTTCGCTACGTTATAAAAGAAGGTGATTGGATATGGCAGAGACGAAGAGAGATTACTATGAGGTTCTGGGTGTATCAAAGTCGGCGACCGATGATGAGTTGAAAAAAGCCTATCGTAAGCTGGCCAAAAAATACCATCCGGATACAAACCCTGGAGATAAAGAAGCGGAAGCAAAATTTAAAGAGGCATCGGAAGCCTATGCCGTATTGAGTGATGCTGAGAAACGGCGTCAGTATGACCAGTATGGACATGCGGCCTTTGAGCAGGGCGGCGGTCCGGGAGGATTCGGCGGCTTTGATTTCAATGCAGCGGATATGGGCGACATTTTCGGCGATATTTTCGGCGATTTCTTCGGCGGCGGACGCAGCAGCCGGGGCGGCGCTTATAACGGACCGATGCAGGGCGCGAATGTGCGGATTAATGTACGGATATCCTTTATGGAAGCCGTATTCGGCGTGGATAAGAAATTCGAAATGAATTTAAAAGACGAATGTCCGCATTGTCACGGAACCGGCGCGAAACCGGGAACCCAGCCGCAAACCTGCAGCAAATGTGGCGGTAAGGGACAGGTCGTTTATACACAGCAGTCCCTGTTCGGCATGGTCCGCAATGTTCAGACCTGTCCGGACTGTCATGGAACCGGAAAGATTATCAAAGATAAATGTACCGATTGCGGCGGTACCGGTTATGTCCGCAACAAAAAGACCATTGAAGTATCGATACCGGCCGGTATTGACGACGGACAGAGTGTACGTATCCGGGGAAAGGGTGAACCGGGAACCAACGGCGGCGCAAGAGGCGATTTGCTGGTCAACGTCAGTGTGGACCGTCATCCGATTTTCCGCCGTCAGGAATATGATATCTATTCGACCATGCCGATTTCCTTTGTTCAGGCGGCGTTGGGCGGAGAAATTACCATTAAGACAGTGGATGGCGACGTGACCCAGACCATTAAGGCCGGAACTCAGACGGATACACGGATTCGTCTGAAGGGCAAAGGGGTTCCGACCATTCGGAATAAAAATATCCGCGGCGACCATTATGTGACTCTGGTCGTACAGGTGCCGGAAAAATTAAATAACGAGCAGAAAGAGCTGCTCCGTAAGTTTGATGATTCTTTAAAAGGAATCCGCCCACAGGAAAATAAATCGGAAAAAACCGAAGAGCCAAAGGGCAAAGATGGTAAGAAGAAAAAGAGCTTTATGGACAAAGTCAAAGAAGCCTTTGACGATTTGGATGAATAGTGCGAGGATTTAGATTTATATGAAATGGAATAAGTATCGCTTGGCGACGACCACAGAAGCGGTGGATTTAATCAGTTACACATTGGCAGAGATGGGGATTGAAGGTATCGAGATTGAAGATAAGGTGCCGCTTTCCGAGGAGGACAAAAAACGGATGTTCATCGATTTACTTCCGGATTTGGAAGAGGATGACGGCAAGGCCTATATTTCTTTTTACATTGAGCCGGAAAAGGACCATGATTCTACGTTGGAAGACGTTCTGGCGGCCGTCAGGGAACTGTCCGATTTTGTGGATATCGGAGAAGCGGTTATTGAAAAATCCCAGACAGAAGATATCGACTGGATGAATAACTGGAAAAAATACTGGAAACCTTTTAAGGTGGACGAACATATTATTATCAAGCCGACCTGGGAGAGCGTGACGGATGTACCGGAAGATACGCTGGTTGTGGAACTGGACCCGGGGACAGCCTTCGGAACAGGGACGCATCACACAACCCGTCTGTGCATTACCCAGTTGAAAAAATATATGCAGCCGGGACAGGAAGTTTTGGATGTGGGCTGCGGCAGCGGTATTTTGTCCATTATTGCATTGCTTCTCGGAGCTAAAGAGGCATCGGCCACGGATGTGGACGTTCATGCCGTGGAGGCTGCCATTGAAAATGCCCGTGTAAATAATATTGGAAGCGATGTTTATACCGTACTTACCGGAGATGTGATTTCCGATGCCGATTTCCGTCATAAAGTGGGCGAACATAAATTTGATATGGTACTGGCAAATATTTTTGCAGAGATTATTATTCCGTTAAGCGGTGTCGTAAAAGAAATGATGAAACCGGAAGCCCTTTTTATTACCTCCGGTATCATCGATGAACGGGAAGAAGACGTGCGAAAAGCTTTGACAGAGAATGGGTTTGAGATTATGGAAGTGACCCATTCCGGCGGCTGGGTATCTTTTACGGCAAAGGCTTAAGATTGGAGAAAGGCAGATGCCAAGATTTTTTATAGACCCGTCTCAGGTACGGGAAGACCGTATTGTGATTCAGGGAAATGATGTCAATCATATAAGAAATGTCCTCCGGATGCGTCCGGGGGACGAATTGTCATTAAGTGATGGCCAGGGAACCGACTATTTTTGTCGTATTTTATCGATGGAGCGGGAAGCGGTTTGCCTTTCCATTGAGAATTCCTGGAAATCCTATGTGGAGCTTCCGGTGAAGCTTTATTTGTTTCAGGGACTTCCAAAGGGAGACAAGATGGAACTTATTATCCAGAAGGCTGTGGAGCTTGGGGTATATGAGATTATTCCTGTGCGGACAAACCGGGTCATTGTCAAGCTGGATGAAAAGAAAGAAGTAAAAAAAATCGCCCGATGGCAGCAGATTGCCGAGGGCGGTGCAAAACAGTCGGGCCGTGGGTTGATTCCAGCGGTAAAGCCGGTGATGGATTTTTCGGAAGCGCTGGCCTACGCAAAAAGTCTGGAGGGTGTTCTGATTCCCTACGAGAAGGCGGAAGGCATTGAAAAGACACGGGAAATCATTGCCGGACTGAAAGGACAAAAATCTGTCGGGATTTTTATCGGGCCGGAGGGCGGTTTTGACGAGACTGAGGTAAAGATGGCCATGGAAGCCGGAGCTTTGCCGGTGACTCTGGGAAAACGAATTCTTCGGACCGAAACGGCGGGACTTGCGATGCTGTCGATACTGATGTTTGAATTTGAAGAGGAATAATATGGAAATCAATTTGGGCCACAGTGCCGTGACAAAAGAAATATATCTGGATAATGCTGCAACGACAAGGGTTTATCCATCGGTGTGTGAAAAAATGGTGGAAGTTATGGCGAGAGACTATGGCAATCCGTCGTCTCTGCATATGAAAGGCTTTGCCGCTGAGCAGTATGTGAAGGAATCCCGGAAAACGATTGCTTCTATTTTGAAGGTGGACGAAAAAGAAATTGTATTTACTTCCGGCGGTACCGAGTCGAATAATATGGCTATCATTGGCGCAGCGATGGCGAATAAACGGCGGGGCAAACATCTGATTACCACCGCCATCGAACACGCCTCCGTATACAACCCTTTTATTTGGCTGGAAGAACAGGGCTTTGAAGTGACCTATCTTCCTGTGGAGCGCCACGGCATTGTTTCTCTGGAGGCTTTGGAAGCGGCGATTCGTGAGGATACGATTTTAGTGTCGGTTATGGCTGTCAATAATGAGATTGGAACGGTTCAGCCGTTGGATGAAATCGGAGGTATCATTAAGAAAAAAAGTCCGGAGATTCTTTTTCATGTGGATGCCATCCAGGGATTTGGAAAGATTGAAATTTATCCGTCAAAACTCCGGATTGATTTAATGTCTGTCAGCGGACATAAACTCCATGGCCCGAAGGGGATTGGATTTTTATATATTAAAAATAAGGTGAAGGTCCGTCCGTTGATTTTGGGAGGCGGACAGCAGAAGGACATGCGCTCGGGAACGGAGAATGTTCCGGGCATTGCGGGGCTGGGTGAGGCCGCAAAAGAAGTTTTTAAAGATTTTTCAAAAAAGCAGGAAAGTCTGTATGCACTCAGAGAACAATTGGTAAACCGGCTGGAACAGATGGACGGAGTACGGATTAATGGCTTTGCGCATCGGGTTTCCAAGGTGAATCTGCATCAGGGGGCTGCGCCCCATGTGGTGAGCGCAAGTTTTGAAAATATTCGTGCCGAGGTACTTCTTCATGCGTTGGAGGAGCGGGGAATTTACGTATCTTCCGGTTCGGCCTGTTCGTCGAATCATCCGGCCATCAGCGGTACGTTGAGGGCCATCGGCGTAGAAAAAAAATATTTGGACGCGACAATCCGGTTCAGCCTGTGTTATGATACAACGGAGGAAGAAATAAATATCTGCTGCGAAGTGCTGGAAGCCTTGCTTCCGATGCTGCGCCGGTTCACACGGGGAGGAAGGAAGTAATGTTTAAGGCTTTTTTAATAAAATATGGTGAAATTGGTATCAAAGGTAAAAACCGTTATCTTTTTGAAGATGCGCTGATTAAGCAGATTAAGTATGCTTTAAAGGATTCGGCGGCCTTTGACGTGACAAAGCAGCAGGGACGCATTTATGTTCATATGCTTGGTGATTATGATTATGATGAAGTGGTAGCGGCTCTGACAAGGGTATTTGGTATTGTGGCCATTTGCCCGGTGGTGATTTGTGATGACCCGTCATGGGATAATTTGACAAAAGTGGTGGGAGACTACATAGATGAGGCCTATGATGACAAGCATTTTACCTTCAAAGTGGATTCCAGACGTGCTGACAAGCGTTATCCGAAAAAGTCCATGGAGATTAATGCGGATATCGGAGAATATCTTCTGGAGCGTTTTCCTGAGATGTCCGTCAATGTCCATAAACCGGATGTCATGCTGAACATAGAGGTCCGTGAAAAGACCTATATTTACTCTAAGAGTATTAAGGGACCGGGCGGCATGCCGGTGGGAACCAATGGCAGAGCCATGCTTCTTTTATCCGGCGGTATCGACAGTCCTGTGGCCGGATATATGATTGCCAAGCGCGGTGTGATTATCGATGCGACCTATTTTCATGCACCGCCTTATACCAGTGAACGGGCCAAGCAGAAGGTGGTTGATTTGGCCCGTATCGTAGCCCGGTATGCGGGGCCGATTCGTCTGAATATTATTAATTTTACGGATATCCAACTGGCGATTTATGAAAAGTGCCCGCACGATGAACTGACCATTATTATGCGCCGCTATATGATGCGGATTGCGGAGCGTATTGCCAGAGAAGACGGAGCCCTTGGTTTGATTACCGGCGAAAGTATCGGTCAGGTGGCCAGTCAGACGCTTCAGAGCCTGGCGGCGACCAATGCCGTTTGTACGATGCCGGTGTTCCGGCCGGTCATCGGATTTGATAAGAATGATATCGTTGAAATATCCGAGCAGATTGGGGCGTTTGAGACATCCATTCAGCCCTATGAGGATTGCTGTACGATTTTCGTTGCCAAACATCCGGTGACAAAACCAAATATCCGGGTGATTGAACGCTCGGAGCATCATTTGGCCGATATTATTGACGATATGGTGGAAGAGGCTGTCCGCGGCCGTGAAGTTATTCTCTGTGAGTCGGATATTTAAAGAGATTTCAGCGTCAGTTTTTTGACGTAAAAAAGGGGCCCCGCAGCTGGTATCGACCAGACTGCGGCTGCCCCTCATCGTTTATCATCTATTGAACAAGGAACGGCTTTAAGCTTTCCATAATTTCGGCGTCATCATCATTGTAAATGGTTAGATTAATCGGTTTGGATAAATCCAGACTAAAAATACCCATAATAGATTTGGCGTCAATCACAAACCGACCGGACACAAGGTCAAATTCAGTATTAAATGTGTTAACGGAATGTACAAATGCCTTTACTTTATCAATGGAATTAAGATTAATTTGAACTGTGTGCATTGGAAAAACCTCCCTGTAAAACAATGCTAGCTATTAGTTTTCATAGTTCTATATTACAATCTTTAAGCTGAAAAGTCAATACAATTTGACAATTTAATCAAAAATTAACCGATATAAAACGGATATTTAAAAAAATGACGAAAAAGATAAGATTATATTCTGAATTGTCTGAAAATAATAAAATTGGAGGAAACGGGATGAAAAGTGTCGCTTTCTGTACGCTTGGCTGCAAAGTAAATCAATATGAAACCGATGCGATGGAGGAAATTTTCCAGAAGGGCGGTTACGAAATCCGGGATTTTCATGAAAAGGCGGATGTCTATGTGATTAACACATGTACGGTGACCAATATGGCCGACAGGAAGTCCCGGCAGATGCTGCATCGGGCCAGAAAGAAAAATCCGGAGGC